>DASYFN010000061.1:0-18846 GCA_036498385.1 Klebsiella sp. | reverse complement strand
CAGCGACAGGAACGCGGCACCAAAGCAGGCGGAGAAGGTTGGCGTCGGCTCCGTTACTCCACGCTCGGTACCGGCCAGTTTGGCGGTGAAGCCAGACAGGAAGTGGTACTGGGTCTGATCGGCGGTCAGGCGAGAAACCGGCGGCAGTACGCCAAACGCGTCGGCGGTCAGGAAGATAACCTTGGTGGCATGACCCGCTTTGGAGATCGGCTTAACGATGTTCTCGATATGGTTGATCGGATAAGAGACGCGGGTATTTTCGGTCTTCGAACCGTCGTTAAAATCGATGGTACCATCGGCCAGCACCACGACGTTCTCCAGCAAGGCATCGCGGCGAATCGCATGGTAGATATCCGGCTCTGCGGCTTCGGAAAGCTTAATGGTCTTGGCGTAGCAGCCGCCTTCGAAGTTAAACACCCCGTCGTCATCCCAGCCATGTTCATCATCGCCAATCAGGCGGCGTTTCGGGTCGGTAGAGAGAGTGGTTTTGCCAGTACCGGAAAGACCGAAGAAGATGGCCACATCCTCTTTTTCCCCGACGTTGGCGGAGCAGTGCATGGAAGCGATGCCCTTCAGCGGCAGCAGATAGTTCATGATCGAGAACATCCCTTTTTTCATTTCGCCGCCGTACCAGGTCCCGCCGATCAACTGTATGCGCTCGGTCAGGTTGAAAGCGACGAAGTTCTCGGAGTTCAGGCCCTGCTCTTTCCACTGCGGGTTGGTGCACTTGGCTCCATTCATTACGATGAAATCCGGCTTGAAGTTTGCCAGTTCTTCATCGCCCGGGCGAATAAACATGTTCTTCACGAAATGGGCCTGCCAGGCGACTTCGGTAATAAAGCGGACGCTCAGGCGGGTGTCGGCATTGGCGCCGCAGAAGGCGTCAACGATAAACAGACGTTTACCGGAGAGCTGGCGGGTCACCAGCCCTTTCAGATGCTGCCACGTTTCCTCAGAGAGCGGCTTGTTGTCGTTCTTGCCTTTGCCTTTATCAGCCCACCACACCGTATCGCGGGTGGTGTCGTCACGAACGATATATTTATCTTTTGGAGAACGGCCAGTAAAAATACCGGTATCTACGGCAATTGCGCCAAGATTTGTTAATACGCCACGTTCATAACCTTCCAGATTGGGGGCGAGCTCTTCTTGATACAACGTATCGTAGCTGGGGTTGTGGACGATATCCGGGACATCATTGATACCATAAGCCTTGAGATCCTGCGGGGTTAAACCATGATTAACACGCATGTCACTGCTCCTTAGCCAATATGTACTTCTTTAAATTGTAGGGTTTATTAGGGGGTATAGACCGCGACCAGGCTCATAGATTTACGTATCTCGACAAACGACGGACTTACGAAAAACGTTGTGACTCCTGTCACGAAGCGTGGGGGATTATCTCAGGAAACAGGGCTTTGGTGGGGTAGATGTTTCTTCATGGTTAAAAAATAATTAAAAAAACTGCTGAAATGTGAATGTAATCGCTTACCTGAAAGAAAATTACGTAACTCTTTCATCGGGAATCGATTCACCACGCGGAGAAAAATAGTTGACGCCAGGAGGAGGGAAAACCTCTCCTGGCGGATTGAAGATTAGTGGATCTGCGGGTCGGCCGGAGAAGCGTTGTTGCGGATCTCGGCAATATCCATGGCATTAAAGATGTAATGATTACCGCAATAGTCGCAGTGCATATCGATTTCGCCTTCATCGGCCAGGATACTATCGATCTCTTCATCCGGCAGCGTTTTTAGTGCGCCGGCGCAGCGCTCGCGAGAGCAGGTGCATGTAAACTCAACGTTTTGCGGCTCGTAAACGGTGACTTCTTCTTCGTGGTACAGGCGCCAGAGCACATCGTTCGCTGGCAGGGTAAACAATTCTTCAGCTTTGATGGTTTCGGTCAGCGTGCTCAGATGTTCGAAATCAGCCGCCTGCGCGTCTTGTGCCGGAAGAACTTGCAGCAACATGCCGCCGGCCATCGGTTTGCCTTCGTGTTCGCCGCTACGGATGAACAGTCGGGTTGGCAGTTGTTCGGAGCGCTGGAAGTAATCTTCCAGACAGGCCGCCAGCGTATCGCCTTCAAGACCGACCACGCCCTGATAGCGCTCGCCCTCTTCCGGAGAGATGGTAATGACCAGATATCCGTTACCGACCATGGTTTTCAGGTTCGCCCCTTCCGGGATCTCGCCCTGAGTTCTGGCTACACCACGCATTTGCTGCTGGTTGTTGCCATTGATCACCGCCAACGACAGCGGGCCATCGCCCTGCAACTGAACAGTGATATCGCCCGCAAATTTCAGCGTCGCGGTCAGCAGGCTGGTAGCGACCAGCAGTTCCGCCAGCACGGTTTTCACCGGCTGCGGATAGCTATGGTTTGTCAGAATCTGTCCTAACGTTTCTGAAACTGTCACCAGCTCACCACGTACGGCATAGTTTTCAAACAGATAGCGGTGTAATTGATCGTGTTGAGTCATAATCATCTCTCTTGCGGGCCACAGTTATTCACTATTGCCGTGTTTAAATCTCATCAGGTCACGGCGCTCTTTCTTATCCGGACGTCTGTCGGGATGCGGCATGGTTAGCGCGTTCATTTTCCGCGCCAGCGCCACTTTCTCGCGTTTCTCCATGCTCTCTGCCGTCTCTTCGTAAAGCATAACGGCTTCACTGGCGGGTCTGCGTTGTTCGGTAATGCCTTTTACCACGATGGTGCGCTCGTCATTGCCCTGGCGGAGCATCAAGGTGGCGTTTAGCTCGACAACCTTTCCCGGCTTGCTGCGCTGTCCGTTATAGTGCACCTTGCCGCCTTCAATCATCTCGCGCGCCAGCGCACGGGTTTTATAAATACGGGCTGCCCACAGCCATTTGTCCAGCCTGACGGCTTCGACGGTTTTTTCTTTCATGGCCTCTCCAGTAGGGTCAGTGAGGGGATCAGATTGCGGTAGTCATTCAACCCTGGATGGCGAGCGTAGCTTTTTTCTGCCAATCCGGAATCGGGGTTGGTGATACCCAGGCAATAGCGGATGCCAAACTCCACCGCTGCGTCAAGAATTACCTCGTTATCGTCGACGAAGAGCGTATTGCGCGCGTCGAAGCCGGTTTCCTTAGCTACAGCGTGCCACAGTCGCTGATCTTCTTTCGGATAACCAAATGTGTGGGTGGAGAGCAATAAATCAAGGTGCGCATCCAGCCCGGTATGTTTTAGCTTCACCGTCAGATTATGCGGATGGGCGTTAGTCAGCAAAATCCGGCGTTTACCGCTGGTTTTAAGCGCCTCAAGGAACGGCACGGTATCTTCACGCAGCATGGCTCTTGGCCCCTGCTCGCTGGTCATCGCACAAATATCCAAACCCAGGCGCTCGCTCCAGTAGTCCAGGCAGTACCAGTTTAGCGTATGTTGCACCGCGTGATACTCCTGGCGCATCGCGTCTCTGGCTTCCTGCAGGTTGAGTCCCCGCGCGGCGCCCCAGGTTTCCGGGACCAGTTTTTGCCAGAAGTAGTTGTCGAAGGCGAGGTCGAGCAGAGTGCCGTCCATATCCAGCAGAACGGTATCCACCTCTTGCCAGGCGATATCAAAATGCATGGTAAGTCTCCAGCGAGGGGAAATTGCGCGACAGGGTATCATACCCTGTCGCGCAGCGAATTATTCTTGCGGGTCCGGCGAGGAAAGCAGAACCGGATTCAGGCAGCTTTCGTAGTATTTCTGGATCTCTTCCTGGCGCTGACGATGCCGCTGATAGCGACGAAAAGCCTGGATACCGTGATACGCCGTGCATCCCAGCATGGTCAGCAGCAGTAGCGTTGTCCCAAGGTAGCGCCACAGACCGGTGCGGTCAGGAATACGATGCAGGTTGATATGCTGCGTACCGTTGGCATCGGTATAAAGACTGGTGACGATCCCTTCAGCCTGGAACGGCGTGTGCATTAACATACCCGCCAGGCGCTGTAGTTCGCTCCACTGCTGGTGTGCAGGAAAGTCGTATAATCCGGTGTTCGGCCATGGCTGATTCACCAGGTCGCTGCCTTCATCGCTGGCAATGAGAAAACCGCCAGGCGCCGGGCTATTCAGCGCCTGAGCCGCACGTGAAGTTTCCCGGCTGATGAACGGCGCGGTGGAGGTGGTGACCAGATTCTCCAGCGACTCAGCGCTTACCGGACGTAGCAGCACGTTAACGCCATCCAGTTTGCCTGCGCTGGCGCGTTTGGTGAGGATTTCCCAGTTACGGGTATTACCGAGGTTAACCAGCGCATTCTTCAGGCGAACGCAGTCGTCTTTCGCAGAGCACAGGTCGTTGGTTTTTGTGACGATATCGCCAAAGTCATCCAGCAGCACCATGCCTGATTTCTGAATGGCGGAACGCAGCGCCGGGCTGACCCGTGAATCATCATCAGATTGGGGATGGAGTTGGCGCTGAACGGTCTGCATCAGCGCGGTGGCCTTACTGACGATATCTGACTCCGGCAGCGGCAAGGGAGGAGCATCATTCCAGACAATTTGTGAACAATCGAACGGCATAAACGGCGAGTTTTCTTTTGCCGTCCAGGCACCTGGGGTATGGATGTTACACATTCCCGAGCCTTTCAGGCGCAGCGTGTCGCCAATGCGAATTTTCGATTTCTCGAGCTGTGCAACGGTAGTGGCTTCGATAGTTTGTGCGCCTTTTAGCCATGACAGCGTGAATTTAAACGGCATGTTTAACGGTACGCTGGCCCACAACATCACGACAACCAGTAGCGCCCCCAGGGCGATAATCGCGCTGCGGAGCCAGTACTGAAGCGGGAAGTTTTTGACCTCATCATGCAGGGACAGAAAGCGCCCCTGGCGGACAACATAGCGGCTGAGATAGATGTCGATATCCGTTTGTTGGCCGAGGTCCTGCGCGATCCACGGTTGCCAGTGGCGCGGGTAGATGAGGTCAATAATGCCGAGGGAAATATTGTTGATATGTTCCTGGTTGTTTTCGCCAAACAGCCCCCAGCGTTTAGGCATGCCGCGTAGACAGTGAATTTCCCGAAGCGATGTTTTACTCGGGGGGGCGTAGATACCCCATACACCGACAAGCAGAAGGAGTAAACCGCCGACCAGTAACCAGGGCGAAAAAACATTGGGGATTATCAGGCTGCAATAAAACAGCAGGAAAGAGGCGACCACCAGAATGGCTTCGCGAAGACCGTCAGGGCGGCTGAGTGCGTGCTCTTCGGGGGTTTCCGGGCGGATGTTCAGTAGTTCAATTTGCTCGCTCTCTTCCCCGCGGATAGATGCCTGGGGCACTGAGGTTTTTTCAAGCGCAAGCCCTCGGGACTCCTGCGGATAGTCGCTCAGCGTTTGCCCATTGAGAGCAATCACCAGCGGAAGGCTATCGGTAGTGATTAAGTCGACGCTGTTTTCATCATTGATATGTTGTTCCCAGAATGGGGGTAAGTGAATTTCAACTGAATCAAGGAAGTAGCGCCATTTGTTGAGAGCGTCAGTGGTAATGCCATAGCGGGTGATGGCTCGAGTGACGCTATAAACGGTGCCGCTCTGTTCGTTCAGCGTCAGGTTTACCGGCGCGGTGCTGGCGCCAGAAGCTGGCAACTGCTGGTTGCGGCTGAGACTTTCGAGGTATTTTTCTACGGCACCGCGCTCTTCATCGGAAAGCTTGCGCGTAGCGGCATCGCTAAAGGCATGCAACAGCGGCAGGCGACGACGTCTTGCATGCGTGCAATACCACCACCCGATAAGCAATGCGCAGATTAGCAGCGCTATTAAAAATATCAGAAAGGTGCTCATGCCCATCCCATCATAGTTATTTTTATCTTACTGGTATCGTCGGTTGCTATTCATCATGGAGGTAAAACAGCCGTCGCAATCGGCACTTATACCCGTCATACTTCAAGTTGCATGTGCGTTGGCAATAACCCGGCCCATCCCTGGCGGGGGCAGTGAACAGCATTCAAATTCGTTCCTGGCAAATTTGTCCCTGCGTCGCCGCGTGATTCGGTCTTCGGGGCCAGCGCAAGCGCTGTTCAAAACGGTGAACCGTTTTGTCCTGCAACGCGCATTATTTAGGGTATATCATGTCAAAGTGGGAAAAATCTATTATGCAATGCAGCATACAATCTTATCAAAAACGTTAAAATACAGGAATCAGTATATTCTCAAATACTATTCAAACTATTGATTTTTTATTCTTTGTTATAATAGGAATTATACTCGTCATACTTCAAGTCGCATGAGCTTTGGCTGGTAAGCTATTCGGCACCTCACCCTAACGGGTCATTGCTCTGCAACGTTCAAATCTGTTCCTGACGAATTTGTCACTCTCTTGCCACCTGGTTCGGCCTTCGGGGCCAGTGTATGCGCTGTGCAAAACAGTTAACCATTTGTCCTGCAACTCGAATTATTGCGGGGGTAAGAGGCGAAAGTTGCAATTATGTAAATTAGTGGCAATTTGGATTGCCGAAACCGTGCTGCGTATCGCACAATGACCACTGTAATCACAGCGTAGACCGATGACAATGAGCAAATCATTACAAAAACCCACCATTCTCAATGTTGAAACGGTCGCGCGCTCGCGCCTTTTTAATGTTGAAAGCGTGGATCTTGAGTTCAGCAACGGTGTGCGCCGCGTGTATGAACGGATGCGGCCTTCTACCCGCGAAGCTGTGATGATTGTGCCGATTGTTGATGACCATATAATCTTGATTCGCGAATACGCTGTCGGTACGGAGTCCTATGAGTTGGGCTTTTCAAAAGGACTGATTGACCCGGGTGAAAGCGTACTGGAAGCTGCCAATCGCGAGCTGAAAGAAGAGGTCGGGTTTGGTGCGCAGAAGCTGACATTTCTGAAAAAGTTGAGCATGGCCCCGTCCTACTTCTCCAGTAAGATGAATATCCTGGTGGCGGAAGATCTTTATCCGGAATCGCTGCCTGGCGATGAACCAGAGCCGCTGCCGCAGGTTCGTTGGCCGTTGTCGCAGCTGATGGCGCTGCTTGATGAAGAGGATTTCAACGAAGCGCGTAACGTTAGCGCGCTTTTCCTGCTGCGCGAATGGCTGCAGGCTCAGGGGCGGCTGTAGCGTATTTCTCAGGTAAAAGCGCCCGCAGGCGCTTTTTTTGTCAGAACAGTTCGTGGGTTTCGCCCCCGCCATCGGTAATAGTGGTGCCAACTTCATGAACCGCCTGCCGGGTGGGTTGAGTGCCATCAATAAAGTACTCAGCGCGGCTGCTACCGCCGCTGGCCAACTGGCCGGTACTGCGGTCGATGTTAACCGTAATAATACCCGGCGGTGGTGTTAGCGGCTCTTCCGGTACGCCTTCCAGCACTCTTTTCATAAAGTCATCCCAGGCTGGCTGAGCGCTTTTTGCACCGCCTTCATATCCCGATATCTGATCTTTGATTGCTCCGGAGGCGGTGGTGCGGCCCAGATCGCGACGGTGGTCATCAAAGCCAATCCATACCGACGTTACTACGCCAGGCCCGTAGCCAGAGAACCACGCATCTTTTGAACTGTTGGTAGTCCCGGTTTTACCTCCGATGTCGTGACGCTGCAGGTCGCGGCCCGCTCGCCAGCCGGTGCCCGTCCAACCGGGTTCGCCGAAGATGTTGGTGTTCAGGGCGCTTTTAATCAGGAACGCTAGCGGCGTGTTGATCACGTGCGGCGCATACTCCGGGGCTCCACTTTGCGCCACCAGGGACTGGTTCGCTTGCGTAAGCTGCGGCTGCGGGGGAACGCTGGCATTTTGCGGGGCCTGAGAGATAGCCACATCCTCAACGTCTTTATTGTCCAGCACATCAGACTTCGGCGTATCACCGTAGATCACCGGAATATTGCACTGTGGACAGGCAACTTTTGGACGTTCTTCAAAAATGACGCCGCCCTGATCGTTCTCGATTTTGCTGATGAACCAGGGGCTAATCAGGAAACCGCCGTTAGCCATCACCGAATAACCGCGAGCAACCTGAAGCGGTGTGAAAGACGCTGAACCCAGCGCCAGCGATTCGGTCCGCACGATGTTCTGCGCAGGAAAGCCGAAGCGCTGAAGATACTCAGCCGCGTAGTCCACGCCCATGGCCCGCATCGCGCGAACCATCACCACGTTCTTTGATTGACCCAGTCCCTGACGCAGGCGGATAGGGCCCGCATACTGTGGCGGTGAGTTTTTGGGCCGCCAGTCGGAGCCGGAACCGGCATCCCAGCGGGAAATCGGCACGTCGTTGAGCATGCTCGCCAGCGTTAAGCCTTTATCCATGGCTGCGGTGTAAAGGAACGGCTTAATGTTAGAGCCGACCTGACGCAGCGCCTGGGTCGCGCGATTAAACTTGCTTTGGTTGAAATCGAAACCACCAACCAGCGCAATGATCGCCCCGTTTTGCGGGTTGATCGATACCAGCGCTGAGTTGACATCCGGTACCTGCGATAGCCACCAACTGCTACCCACCTGGCGGACCCAGATCTGTTGTCCTGCCTGTACCACATCGTTCACTTTACGCGGCGTGGCGCCCTGTTGGGTATCAGAGATAAACCGACGTGCCCAGCGGACGCCTTCCATGCTCAGCGACACTGAGGTTCCATTGCTCAGCAGCGCGACGGCTTCCTGCGGATTTGCCGAAGTGATTACCGCCGGTGAGAGAGGTCCAGTGTTCGGGATTTTTTTCAGTACATCGATGATTTTCTGGTTATCCCACGGCGTTTCACCCACCTTCCACAGTATGCTTGCCGGGCCGCGATAGCCGTGGCGCATATCGTAATCCAGCACGTTGTTACGCACCGCCTGCTGGGCTGACTGCTGATTTTTGCGGGTAATGGTGGTGTAGACGCGATAACCGTCTTCATAAGCCTGCTCACCGTAGCGGCTAACCATTTCCTGACGCACCATTTCGCTGAGATAGGGGGAGGAGAAGGCGATTTCCGGCGTATGGTAACTTGCGTCAATAGTTTGACTACGCGCCTGATCGTACTGCGACTGCGTAATGTAGCCTTCACTCAGCATACGCGCGAGAACAACGTTGCGGCGGGCGGTTGCGCGATCTATTGAATAGAGCGGGTTAAACGTTGATGGCGCTTTAGGCAAGCCCGCAATGACCGCCATCTCGCTCAGCGTCAACTGGTCGACGGATTTACCGAAATAGACCTGCGCGGCCGCGCCGACGCCGTAGGCGCGGTAGCCAAGATAGATTTTGTTCAGGTACAACTCAAGGATTTCATCTTTATTGAGCAGTTGCTCAATACGGATCGCAAGGAAAGCCTCTTTCACTTTACGCATCAACGTCTTTTCGGGACTCAGGAAGAAGTTGCGCGCCAACTGTTGCGTAATGGTACTGGCACCCTGCGAGGCGTGACCGGAGAACATCGCGACGCTGGCTGCGCGGAAAATCCCGACCGGGTCAACGCCATGATGCTCATAAAAACGGCTATCTTCGGTCGCGATAAACGCTTTTATCAACTCAGGCGGCATTTGCTGTAGCGTGACGGGAATACGGCGTTTTTCGCCATATTGCGCGATCAGTTCGCCATCCGCGCTATAGACCTGCATCGGGATCTGCAGGCGCACATCCTTCAGGGTTGCGACGTCGGGGAGCTGCGGCTCTATATATTTATAGAGACCAAAAATCGAACCTGCTCCCAGCAGTACGAAACATACTGCAAGGATAAAAAGATACTTTACGAACTTCACCGGAGATTTCTCATTTAGTTTTCATTGGGCAGTTTATAAACAAACGCGCAGTAGTATAAAGGCAAGCCTGGAGCATTGATATAGCGAAGCATATCGGCGGATAAGGAGATCGTAAGTATGGCTTTTAAAAACTGGCGCATAGGAATGCATATCCAGCAGGATCATATTGCTGTTGTCGCATTATTATATGAACGCTCACGCTGGGCGCTACGTCGCTGGTGGAGTATCCCGCTTATGCCCGGCACCGTGCGGCAGGGAATGGTGGTGGACGTTGAGTCGCTGGCTCGTCAGCTGCAACGCTGGCGGCGCGAGTTGCCTCTGCAACATCAGGTATGTATCGCCTTCCCGGCGGTGCGAACGTTGCAAAAGCAGCTCTCGCGCCCGCAGATTTCATTAAGAGAAAGCGAGCAAGCGACCTGGATCGCCAGCGCGATGGCGCAGCAACTGGAAATGCCCGCGTCTTCGCTATGCGTCGATTATGTGGAAACCGGAGCGGTCGATGGCTGGCGGGTTACCGCCGCACAGCGGTTAGACGTTAACGTACTGTGCCGCCTGGCAAGCCGCCTCAAGCTGAGGGTCGTTGGGATTGTTCCGGATGCCAGCGCGCTTAGCGCCTTTTTCCCCTGGCTACCGGTTGAAATTCAGGGGCTGGCGTGGCGTGACGAGGCAAGCTGGCTTTGGGCAACCGTCGATAGCTGGGGATGCTGTCTGTGCAGCGACGTTCCCTCTTTTCCCCACCTGGTTTCTCGAGTGAACGCCGGAAAGTTTCGCCTTTGTACCTCAGAATCGCTCGACGGGCAGAATTTTGACGCCTGGAGCGTCATTAATCGCCTGCAGCCCCCGCTCCCGGTCTGTGGCGATAGCTTTACCGTTGCCCTGGGGCTGGCTCTGGGAGCGCGTCAGTCATGAACCAAATCGTCAACTTTCTTCCCTGGCGCGAAATGCGCCGACGGCAGCGTCTGCAGATGGGAGGGCTACTGACCGCCGGTTTGCTGCTTATTCTGCTTGCGGTGCTGCTTGCCTCACGGCTCAACAAAGGGGCCAACCACTCACTTGAAAAAATGAGGATAAGCGCTGATGACCAGCTTTATACCGCATTTCAGCAGCGTGAGCGCGCAATGCGTCAGCGGCTACAGCAGCAGGAACAACGACGTCTGCGCCAACTGCGGCGGGAGAAAACCGCCGCATGGCAGCCAAGGTTGCAGGCGTTAGCGGCATGTTTGCCGGAACAAGTCTGGTTAACCCATCTGGAGTACCGACAGAATATCCTGTTGCTGAGCGGGTTAACGTTGAATCTTAAAGGGATAGCTGCGCTGGAAAAGACGCTGGGAAACATTACCGGCTTTCGTCCGCCAAAGGCTGGTAAAACGCACCACGACAGTGAAGGGCGCTGGCTATTTCACTTTTCCATGGCCGGAGAGGACGAAAATGCGGGGGGAAATTGAACATTGGCTGACGGGGCGCAAAAGAGTGTTAATGATATCTGTCGTTCTGGTTCTCATTGCCGGGGCCTGGGTATGGCTACTGCTGCTCTCACAGCCAGAAATACAAGAGAGGCGCATGCCGCGCATACAAGCGCAGTGGCGGAAACTGTTGCCACTGCGGGTTGCTCTACAAACCGTTGTGATGGATGAGAAACAAACTCAGGCTTTTTCTCCCCTTAATCTTCCGGCTACGGGGGCTGCGCTTATGGCCTGGCGGCCGATGGGGGGCGGAGGCGAGATGCAACTGGAGGTTGGCTGGCAGGCGGTACCTGCGCTCTTTTCCTGGCTGGCCAGTTGTGGGATGCGGGTCACTGCCTTCTCAATGCAGCCAGAAAACCAGGTTCTACGGCTGACCCTACAACTGGAGGCGGAAGATGCGCCGTGAATGGTGGTATTTACTGCTGTTTCCGCTCCCGCTGCTGGCTGAAGAACGCGATCCGTTCCAGCCCGTGGTCGATGGCTGCCGGACGGCGCAGCTTAGTCAGTGGCGCTATGGTGGAGCGATTGGCGATCCGCAAGTGCTTATTGGAATCTTGCAGGATAGCGCCGGGAAGTGGCGTCGCGTTAGGGTGGCGGAGACTTTGCCTGCAAGTTGGAGGGTTACGCTTCTGACATCTGAGAAAATTGCAATATCAACCGGTCCTGGGTGTGAACCCGCACAGTGGGTCTGGCTGCGAAAGGGAATAAAGAATGATGCGATGGATAAGTCTGCTGTCTCTGCTGCTGCCGCTGATGACCGTCGCGGCAAAAAAAGATCTTCCCGTGTCGCTGGTCGTCGATGATGCGCCTGTGGCCCAGGTACTGCAAACGCTGGCGGAGCTAAAGCAAAAAAATCTCGTGGTGGCGCCGGACGTCAGCGGTACGGTATCTCTCCATCTGAAGGAGGTACCCTGGTTGCAGGCGCTGCGATCGGTTATCGATAGCGCCGGTCTGTCCCTGACCCAGCAAGGCTCGGTACTGTACATTCATACTCAGGCCTGGCAGAAGGCGCAGCAGGTGCAGCTTGAGGCGGAAAGAGCAAAGCGTCTACAGAATCTCCCTTTGCAGAGGTATAGCATGACCTTGCGTTATGCTGATGCAGAGGATTTGGCTAAAGCCGGAGAAAAATTGCTGAGCGCTCGCGGGCATCTGATGGTCGATAAGCGAACCAACCGCCTGCTCATTCGTGATGATGCCCGACACCTTCCGGCGTTAAAAGCATGGGCCCTGGAGATGGATGTGCCTATTGGTCAGATTGAACTGGCGGCGCATATTGTCTCAATGAGCGAAACCAGCCTGCGTGAACTGGGCGTTAAGTGGAGCCTGGCAGACGTCAGCAGCCTGCCTGGCTCCGGTAAATTGACAACCTTGAACAGCAATCTGGCGGTGGGGGATGCCAGTACGAGAGCCGGGTTTAACATCGGCCGCATTAGCGGGCGGCTCTTAGAGCTGCAACTCTCCGCACTTGAGCGAAAACAGCAGGTAGAAATCATTGCCAGTCCTCGACTGCTGGCTTCACATATGCAGCCCGCCAGCATTAAGCAGGGAAGCGAGATACCTTATCAGGTCTCCAGCGGCGAAAGCGGTAAAACCTCTGTTGAGTTTAAAGAAGCGGTGCTGGGGATGGAGGTGACGCCGACGGTTTTACATCGAGATCGTGTGCGTTTAAAACTCAGAATCAGCGAAAATACGCCGGGCCAGGTGCTTAAACAGGAAAATGGTGAAGTGCTGGCTATCGATAAACAAGAAATAGAAACGCTGGTTGAGGTGAAAAGCGGCGAGACCCTGGCTTTGGGCGGGATCTTTGCGCAAAAAAATAAAACTTCTCGCGATGGCATTCCTCTACTTAGCGACATTCCCTGGCTTGGTCAGTTGTTTCGCCGCGACGGAAAGGATAACGAACGACGTGAACTGGTTGTCTTCATTACCCCACGTATTCTGGCAGTGCATTAAACGGATTTTTCATGCTAAACACGTTTCAGATGTTTGACGTGAGGACGGATTTAGCATACAAGGGGTACCGATTTGAGAGTCGGGTACGACATCAATCCTCCCTTTCTTGCCCGGTGATTTATTCTGTTGCCAAACCAGCCGGAGTATTGAGATAATTTTTAGTCTGACTCTCGCTCTATTGTATATGAGGTTTCAGTTCATGTCCTGCTGCGCTGGGTGTCTGCGAAGCGGGTTTACCATTAACGAATAGTCTTAGTAGTACCGAAAAAATGGCAGAGAAACGCAATATCTTTCTGGTTGGGCCTATGGGTGCCGGCAAAAGCACTATTGGGCGTCAGTTAGCCCAACAGCTCAACATGGAATTTTACGATTCCGATCAAGAAATTGAGAAACGCACTGGCGCAGATGTGGGTTGGGTCTTTGATGTAGAAGGTGAAGACGGCTTCCGCGACCGTGAAGAAAAAATCATCAATGAGTTGACGGAAAAACAGGGGATCGTGCTGGCCACTGGCGGTGGCTCTGTAAAATCCCGTGAAACGCGTAACCGTCTCTCCGCCCGCGGCGTGGTGGTCTACCTGGAAACAACTATCGAAAAGCAGCTTGCCCGTACGCAGCGCGATAAAAAGCGTCCTTTGTTACAAGTTGATGCGCCGCCTCGCGAAGTTCTGGAAGCGTTGGCAGATGAACGTAATCCGCTGTATGAAGAGATTGCTGATGTCACTATCCGCACCGACGATCAAAGCGCGAAAGTGGTAGCAAACCAGATTATTAATATGCTGGAAAGTAACTGATTCTGGCTTAATAAAGTGCGTCAGAGTAAAAGCAACTGAGGTAGATGTCGCGTTATGGAGAGGCTTACTGTAACCCTCGGGGAACGTAGTTACCCGATTACCATCGCGGCTGGTTTGTTTAACGATCCAGCTTCCTTCCTGCCACTGAAATCAGGCGACCAGGTTATGCTGGTCACCAATGAAACGCTGGCGCCGCTTTATCTGGATACCGTACGCTCCGTACTTGAGCAAGTGGGAGTAAAAGTCGATAGCGTGATTCTTCCCGACGGCGAGCAGTTTAAAAGCCTGGCGGTGATGGATACCGTTTTTACCGCGCTATTGCAAAAACCGCACGGCCGTGACACGACTTTAGTGGCGCTTGGTGGTGGGGTGATCGGTGATTTAACGGGATTTGCAGCAGCCAGCTATCAGCGTGGTGTGCGCTTTATTCAGATTCCTACCACCCTGCTGTCGCAGGTGGATTCTTCAGTAGGCGGTAAAACGGCCGTCAACCACCCTCTCGGTAAAAATATGATTGGTGCCTTCTGGCAGCCAGTTTCTGTTGTTGTCGATCTCAACTGCCTCAAAACTCTGCCGAAGCGTGAGCTCTCTTCTGGCCTGGCTGAAGTTATAAAGTACGGTGTTATTCTTGATGGTGAATTCTTCGACTGGCTGGAAAATAACATTGATGCATTGATGGCGCTGGATGAAAAAGCAATGGCGTACTGTATCCGTCGCTGTTGTGAGCTGAAAGCTGAAGTTGTCGCTGCCGACGAGCGCGAAACCGGGTTACGTGCTTTACTCAATCTTGGTCATACTTTTGGTCATGCTATCGAAGCTGAAATGGGCTACGGTAAGTGGTTACATGGTGAAGCGGTAGCTGCCGGTATGGTGATGGCGGCGCATGCGTCCGAGCGTTTGGGGCGGTTTAATCCGCAGGATACACAGCGAATTATTCATCTGTTGCAACGTGCAGGCTTGCCGGTATGTGGGCCGCAAGAGATGGCAGCAGACGCGTATTTGCCCCACATGATGCGTGACAAAAAGGTACTGGCAGGCGAGATGCGGCTGGTACTACCCCTCGCGATAGGGAAGAGCGAGATACGCGGCGGAGTACCGCGTGATGTTGTTCTTGACGCGATTGCTGATACTCAGCAGGCGCAATAATAAGAAGGTCTGGCCACGTTCGCGCGGCGTTATCATTTCGGGTGAGATGCAAGAGCCGTGAGCATAAGCCTTTTAGTGGGGTGTTAAATGGATGAATTAAAACCAGAAGACGATATGAAAGCCGATCGCAGCGATCGTCGTACTGGTCGTTCTCGTCAGTCTTCAGAGCGTGATGCTGATCCGCAAATCAATTTTGATGATGTTGATCTTGATGATGTTGACGATGGTCGCCCGACGCGCGGCAGCAAAGCACGCCGTGAGCGTGATGAAGAACAGTATGAAGAAGAAGTAGAAGCTGACGAAGAGCGCCAGGTTGAGCGTCGCCCACGTAAGCGTAAGAAGGCGCCAACGAAACCGGCCTCCCGCCAGTACATCATGATGGGGGTGGGCATCCTCGTTCTTCTTCTGCTGATTGTTGGTGTCGGGTCTGCGCTAAAATCACCGTCTTCCTCATCCCGCGAGCAAACGGTCTCTGGTGAGAAAAGTATCAACTTGTCCGGCGATCAGGACAATAACACCCAGCCTGCTGCTCAGGACTCATCAGCGACGAACAACTCGCAGCCGCAGGATGTTTCTCTGCCACCGATTGCTTCCAATCCGACTCAGGGTCTGACTACTGCTGAACCACAAGGCCAGCAGCGCGTTGAGGTTCAGGGAGACCTGAACAATGCGCTGACCCAGCAGCAGGGTCAGATTGACAGCGCGGTAGCGAATTCTACTCTGCCTACTGAGCCTGCTACCGTTGCTCCGGTGCGCAATGGCGCAGCTCCGCGCCAGGCCACGACAGAGCGTCAGACGGCAGCGGTAACGCGTCCGGCTGAGCGTAAGCATACTGTTATCGAACCGAAACCGCAGTCCACGGCGAAAGCGACAACACATCCGACGTCGGTTCCGGCCCAGCCTAAGCGTGTGGAAAGCGTCGCGACCACGGCTCCAGCAACCACCCAGCCGACTAAGCCTGCTGTAACCGCGCAGACCAAACCGACTGCGACTGTCGCTCCGGCAGCAACGGCTTCTACGGGGAAAAGCGCTGGTGATGTCGGTTCGATGAAGTCTGCGCCATCCAGCCACTACACTCTGCAACTCAGCAGTTCTTCTAATTACAACAACCTCAACAATTGGGCGAAGAAAGAGAAGCTGGAAAAATATGTTGTCTACGAGACTACACGTAATGGTCAGCCCTGGTATGTTCTGGTGAGCGGCATTTACGCTTCAAAAGATGAAGCGAAACGTGCTGTTGCCACGCTGCCTGCAGATGTACAGGCGAAAAATCCGTGGGCAAAACCGCTGCATCAGGTGCAGTCTGACCTGAAATAATGCTGCAGTGTAGTCTGTGCGCAGGATGCTGTCGGAGCTTTCTCCACAGCCGGAGAGAGTGTAATTAGTTAGGCAGCATGAAAAAAAATCGCGCTTTTCTTAAATGGGCAGGGGGGAAATATCCTCTGCTTGATGATATTAAAAAACATTTGCCGCAAGGTGATTGTTTGATTGAGCCCTTTGTGGGTGCCGGGTCGGTATTTCTTAATACCGACTTTTCTCGTTATATCCTTGCTGATATCAATAGTGATTTGATTAGTCTGTATAAGATAGTCAAACTGCAAACAGATGAGTATGTTGCGGCTGCGCGTCAGATGTTCACACCTGAGAGCAACATCGCCGAACGGTACTACCATTTTCGTGATGAGTTCAACCAAAGTCAGGAGCCGCTGCGTCGAGCGGTGCTGTTCTTATATCTGAACCGACATGGCTACAATGGTCTGTGCCGCTACAATCTGCGCGGTGAGTTTAACGTGCCGTTTGGTCGCTATAAAAAACCCTATTTTCCCGAAGCTGAGTTATACCATTTCGCGGAGAAAGCGCAGCATGCGGAGTTTTATTGTGAGTCCTACGAAGATTGTATGAAACGGGCGGATAATCGCTCTGTTGTTTACTGTGATCCGCCTTACGCACCGCTGTCCTCAACGGCGAATTTTACGGCTTATCATACGAATAGCTTTAGCCTGGAGCAGCAAGAGCTACTGGCTAAAAAAGCTGAATCGCTGATGATAAAGCGTATTCCGGTGCTTATTTCAAACCATCGCACGCCGCTCACTCAGGAGTGGTATAAAAACGCCGCTGAGACGCATATTGTGAAGGTTCAACGCAGCATCAGCAGTAACGGTGGTACACGTAAGAAGGTGGACGAGCTTCTGGCTCTGTACCGCCCGCCAAAGACCAACTAAATTTCAAGGAGATGCGGATGAAGCAGTATTTGATTGCCCCTTCGATTCTGTCGGCTGATTTTGCCCGTTTGGGCGAGGATACCGCCAATGCGTTGGCTGCGGGTGCTGATGTTGTGCACTTTGACGTGATGGACAACCACTACGTGCCGAATCTGACCATTGGTCCGATGGTGCTGAAATCACTGCGAAATTACGGCATCACCGCGCCGATCGATGTACATTTGATGGTCAAGCCGGTTGACCGCATCGTCCCTGATTTTGCCGCCGCTGGTGCCAGCATCATTACTTTCCATCCGGAAGCTTCCGAACACGTTGACCGCACGCTACAGCTTATCAAAGAGCATGGCTGTAAAGCCGGTCTGGTGTTTAACCCGGCCACCTCTCTAAGCTACCTCGATTACGTGATGGATAAGCTCGATGTCATTCTGCTGATGTCCGTAAACCCAGGCTTTGGCGGTCAGTCTTTTATTCCACACACCCTGGATAAATTGCGTGAAGTTCGTCGTCGCATTGATGAATCTGGTTACGACATTCGTCTGGAGGTCGATGGCGGCGTAAAAGTGAGCAATATTGCTGAGATTGCCGCAGCCGGTGCGGATATGTTTGTTGCCGGATCAGCCATTTTCGATCAGCCTGACTATAAAAAAGTGGTCGATCAAATGCGTAGTGAATTAGCAAAGGTTAGCCATGGATAAGTTACAAATTATTCGCGGTGTGGCGTTTGATCTCGATGGGACGCTGGTAGACAGCGCTCCGGGGTTGACTGCTGCCGTTGATAACGCTCTGTATGCGCTGGAACTCCCGATGGCGGGTGAAGAGCGCGTCGTGACCTGGATTGGTAACGGCGCTGACGTTCTGATACAAAGAGCCCTGACCTGGGCCCGTCAGGAGCGTACGACGCTAAGAGCCGCTCAGGGCAAACCTTCCGTCGATCATGACGATATCCCGCAGGCTGAACAACAGGCCATTTTGCGCAAGCTGTTCGATCGCTACTATAGCGAAGTCGCGGAAGTTGGGAGCTTTTTATTTCCGGCCGTTGCCGATACGCTTGGCGCGCTGCACGCAAAAGGCTTGCCACTGGCGCTGGTAACCAATAAACCAACGCTGTTTGTCGCGCCGATTCTGGCGTCGCTGGATATCGCTAAATATTTTACCGTTGTTATCGGCGGCGATGATGTAAAAAACAAAAAACCGCACCCGGAACCGCTGCTTCTGGTCGCCGGGAAACTGGGGCTGGCACCCGCAGAGCTGCTGTTCGTTGGCGACTCCCGCAATGATATTCAGGCCGCGAAGGCCGCAGGCTGCTGCTCAATCGGTCTGACCTACGGCTACAACTACGGCGAGCCAATTTCGCTGAGCGAGCCGGATTATATCTTTGACCAATTTAATGAACTCTTGCCCGCTTTCGGGCTACCGTACAGTGAAACTCAGGAATAAAAAATGACTAAGCCCATCGTTTTTAGTGGCGCACAGCCCTCAGGTGAATTGACCATTGGCAACTACATGGGTGCGCTGCGTCAGTGGGTAAACATGCAGGACGATTACCACTGCATTTACTGCATCGTTGACCAGCATGCGATTACCGTCCGTCAGGACCCGCAGCAACTGCGTAAGGC
>DASYFN010000060.1:0-17655 GCA_036498385.1 Klebsiella sp. | reverse complement strand
TTCAATCTGGATAAAAATCCCGGTAATAATATCTTTGACCAGGGTCTGCGCGCCGAACGAAATTGCGAGGCCCAGCGCGCCAGCACCGGCCAGCAACGGGGCGATATTCACACCGACTTCCGAAAGCAGGATCATGATAGTGATGGTGCTGATCACCACCGCCAGTGCGTTGCGAAACAGCGTCAGCAGCGTTCGGGCACGAGCGCTGGGTAGCGGGCGACCGTGAATATCCGATGTCAGCCGGTTTTCAATCAAACTGGCGAGCAGTGTCCAGCCAATCGCCGAAAAGAACAGGATCAGCGCGATGCGGATCAGTACATCCACCGCTTTTTGCCCGCTGCCGTTATGCATCCACTGCCAAAAATCGAACAGCCCCCACGCACTGAACAGCAGCATAATCGCCACGCACACCGTCAGGATACGCGCGGCTTTCAGCGATGCGGAGATCCAGCCGTTAAGTCGTTTTTGCAGTTCGGGATAGTTGCGCTGGGTTTCCGGCGACAGAGTAATGGTTTTAGCAATCCAGCGCGACAGAATACCGGAAACCAGCGCGGCAGCACCGATAATGGCCAGGCTGCGCAGCGTCGCGCCCATCATAAATTTCAGGCTGTTGCCGGGGTCAAACAGTGAGAAGAAAAACAGCACAATAAAATAGGCGCAGGCCAGCCAGTGCCAGATCAGAGCAAAGGCGCGAATAAACAAACTAAAGAAGGCCAGCGAGCGGTCGGCGAGATGGATCAGCTCTTGGGTAATCAGTTTTTTATTGTGGAATATCAGGTACAGCGCCCAAAGCGTGATGCACAGCATAATAACCACGTTGGCCAGCGCGCCGACCTGAACGTTGACCTGATTGGAAATAATCGGCACCGCGACGATCAGACCATAGCCAATCAGGCTGCTTAGCGCGCTCAGGCGCAGATTCCAGTATTTCGCCGCTTCATCGCTAAGGTTAAACGGGCGTAGCTCCGGAATACGCGGGCAGAAAATGAGCCGCAGAATGGCTTTGAAAAACTCGATCAACGCAAAGGCGTTGAGAAGCAGGCTTTGCTGAAAGGCGATAGTGGGATTATTACCATTCAGGCGGTCGCTTAAAAGCTGGCCAACGAAGAGCGTAAGAGCCAGCAGAAGCAGGTCGAAAATAAACGCGCCAGCGATAGTTGCAGGCAACTGAAGCCAGTTGCTGCGGTCGCGGTTTTTATGCCGTGCCCAGTGGCCCATTTTGCGATACAGCGGCAGGGCTGCCAGGCGTACCAGCCACCAGAACGCAAAGACCAGACCTGCCAGCAAAAGGAAATGCCAGGCGGCGTTGGTGAACGTTTGTGAATTAAACGGTTTATGTGGAGAGCCGGTGATATTACGCCACAGCTGGGAGAAGCGCGACGAGAACTGTTCTCCGTATTCGCGGCTGATGTGGGTGACGTTCTCCAGCACCGTGGTCTCGTCTTTTATTTCCGGCGGCGTCAGCTTCGGCGTGCTGTCAGGCGGCGTGGCGGCGGCTTTACGTAGCTGATCGATAAGCTCCTGGCGGGCATCGGCGTTTTCAAGCACGTCGGCCAGCGCGCCGTAAGCCGCTTTTTTCTGCGCCAGATCGGGTTCGCTACTGCCGGGCTGGGCCGTTGTGGTTGCCGGAACGCCGGGCAGCGTCGTGGCCCATAGCGGAGCGGAGAAGAGTATGGCGAGCAGTAACAAAATCCGCGGCACTGGCACCTCCATTGCATCTCAAATCAATAAGTATAGAAGACGAGATCCGCAGAGCGAGGTTGGGATGATTCTGGAAAGCGGCTCTCCCGCAAAGGGAGAGCCGGGCAGGCGTCATGCTACGTGCTGTAAAAACTCGCGCAGGCGCGGGCTGGGCGGGTTATTCACCAGCATCTGCGGATCGCCATCTTCCGCAATGCGCCCTTTATCGATAAAGATCAGGCGCGAAGCCACTTTTTCGGCGAAGCCGATTTCGTGGGTAACGATAACCATGGTCATGCCTTCTTCGGCCAGATCCTGCATAACTTTCAGCACTTCATGACGCAGTTCGGGGTCAAGCGCGGAAGTCGGCTCATCAAACAACATCATTTTCGGTTTAACCGCCAGCGCCCGGGCAATGGCCACGCGCTGCTGCTGTCCGCCTGAAAGCTCAGAAGGGTAGTGGTGCGCACGTTCCGCCAGGCCCACTTTCTCCAGCAGGTCTTTCGCCAGTTTTTCCGCCGCCGCTTTATTGGCGCCGCGAACGCGCAGCGGGCCGAACATCACGTTTTCCAGCGCCGTCAGGTGCGGGAACAGATAAAACTGCTGGAACACCATACCGGCTTCCTGGCGAATCAGGCGCTCGTCAACCTTCGGGTCGTTGACCTTCAGACCGTCGACGATCAGATCGCCGCTGGTAATCTCTTCAAGTTTGTTAATACAGCGCAGCAGGGTCGATTTACCGGAACCGGACGGCCCGATAATCACCACGACTTCGCCCTGGTTGATCTTCAGATCGATATCATGCAGCACCTTGGTTGGGCCAAAATGCTTGGAAACGTTTTTAAATTCAATCACAGGATTTTCATCCTTCTTTCAAGACGACGCAGAACAAAGCTCAGCACCAGGGTGATGATCAGGTAGATAACCGCAACGGCGCTCCAGATCTCCAGCGCACGGAAGTTACCGGCAATAATTTCCTGGCCCTGACGGGTCAGTTCGGCCACGCCGATGACGATAAACAGCGAGGTATCTTTGATGCTGATAATCCACTGGTTGCCCAGCGGCGGCAGCATACGGCGCAGCGCCAGCGGCAGGATCACGTAGCGGATAGTTTCCCGACGAGAAAGGCCCAGCGCGAGGCCGGCTTCCCGGAAGCCTTTATGGATCGACAGCACCGCGCCGCGGGTGATTTCCGCAATATAGGCGCCGGAGTTGATCATAATGGTCACCACCGCCGCTGAGAACGGGTCGATGCGTAAATCGCTAAATGCCATCGGCAGGGCGAAGTAGATGAACATGACCTGCACCACAATCGGGGTGCCGCGGATGATTTCGATAAAGACCAGCGCGATGTGGTTGGCAATCCAGCCGCCGAAACAGCGGGCGAAACCGGCCACCAGACCGATTATCAGACCGCCGACCAGGCCGAGGACCGAAATCCACAGCGTCATTTTGGCGCCTTCCAGTAAAATTGGGATGGCGGGCCAGATGGCACTCCAGTCAAACTGCATAATGTGTTCCTGTTACCGTGTCGAAAACAGAGGAAAACCCCCCTGAGAAAACTATTCAGGCCTGCTGACGGGTAGCCCGGAGAGCTCCAGGTCTACCAGACCACAGCAGGCCTGGAAGAGAGCATCGCTAATTATTATTTAGGTTCAGTACCGAACCATTTTTTATAAATTTCGTTGTAAGTACCATTTTCACGTAGCGTTTTCAGCGCACCGTTCACTTTTTCACGCAGTTCGTCGCTGCCTTTCGGGAAGGCAATACCGTAATTTTGCGCTTCCAGCGATTCACCTACCGCCTTGAACTTGCCGTTACCCGCAGTTTTGATGAAGTAAAGGATGTTTGGCGTATCGTGGAGGACCGCATCGGCACGGCCGGTACCCAGTTCCATATAGGCATTATCGATGTTCGGGAACTGGCGCAGATCTTTGGTTTTGATATTGGCTTTTGCGTAATCCACGGAACCGGTACCGCCTTTCACGGCAACCACTTTACCGTTCAGATCTTTAACATCTTTAATATCGTTGTTATTGGCGTTTACCATGACCAGCAGGCCGCTTTTGTAGTAGCCGTCAGAGAAGTCGATGGCTTTTTTACGCTCGTCCGTAATGGTGATCCCCGCCAGCGCGAGGTCGATGTTTTTGGTTTGCAGAGCCGGAATAATACCGCTGAAATCCATAGGCTTCAGGGTGTAATCCAGCTTCAGTTCTTTCGCAATCGCTGCCCACAGGTCAACGTCGAAACCAACATACTTATCGCCCTGTTTAAATTCGAACGGAACAAACGCCGTATCGGTAGCGACAACCAGTTTTTTATCAGCGGCGTGAGAAGAAACCGCAAAAGCCAGGGTCAGTGCAGCCAGTGAAACTTTAAATACAGACTTCATAGCATTTCCTTTTTTATCCACGGGACGATCCCCTGCGAGAACGCATTGCCTTATGAAAAAATCATGCCAGTTTTACAACCTGTTGTTTTATAACAATCAGGATGCATCCTGTTGCACGATTTCGATAAGGGGTAACATCAAATGCACCAATATGGGGCGCTATTTTGGTGCGTCATAAGGGTATCGCATAACAAGAGCATTTTTAACGCAAACCCTGAGGTTAAAACAATCTTAGCGTAACGATTGTGTGAGGTGATTATTACAATTGATTTACTTTAGTGCGTATTTCGTCCATTCCTGTGCACTGATGTGGTGCGTGGCGGGGCAGGGGAAAAGAAATAAAAAAGCCGCCAGCGTGGCCGACGGCAGTTAGCGCTACTCGATATTGGCTTCGATGAACCACAGGAATTTATCCAGGTCGCGGGAAGCGGCGGTGAAGATATCAGCGGTATCTTCATCTTTTGCTTCGTCGATGGCTTTACGCACATCGTTGGCGACGATGGCATAGCGGTCGGCCAGCTCTTTCAGATGATCCTGGACGCTATGGATATCCAGCGGATAGCTTTTCAGCGGGCTTTTGCTGTTGATGACCTGAGTCGTGCCCAGCGCTACGCCGCCAAGCTGTACGGCACGTTCAGCCATCGTATCAAGGTGGTCGACGAGCGCAGTGCGGAAGCCGTCCAGCATCTCATGAACGGCAATAAAGTTTGCACCGCGCATATTCCAGTGAGCCTGCTTAGTAATCAGTGACAGGTCAATGAACTGGATCACCTGGCGATTCAGCAGCTCCACGGTCGCTTTCTTCGCGCTATCAGCGACATCGTTACGGGTATAGAGCAGATTCGTTGCTTTAGTTTTAACCAGTTTTGCGGTACTCATAGTGTCATATCCTCTTGATATTTATACTCGTCATACTTCAAATTCGACTTGTTCGGCGCATCTTATCCCAATAACTTGCGGAATTAATTATAGCAACGGATCTGAGCTTTGCAGCGGCGGTAGCCTCTATCGGTCTGATAGCGCAGAGCTGTTAGCAAGGTAAAATACGTTATAAATCAAAGGTTATGACTGATGTCCCGTCAATCAAACCCTTTCGCTAGCTGATGTCGACTTTCTGTATTTTCGTATCCCGGCGCATTGTCAGCGTGGAGCCCATCGACGCGAGAATAATCGCTCCCAGCGCCAGCGTTTGGGTCGCGGTTAGCGTTTCGCCAAGAAACACCATCCCGGAAAGCGCGGCCAAAGCCGGCTCCATGCTCATCAGGGTACCAAACGTCTTGCTGGGCATGCGCGTCAGGGCAACCATTTCCAGAGAGTAGGGCAGCGCGGTCGATAAAATGGCGATCCCGAGTCCTGGTAATAATAATCCCCACTGAAATAGCGTATCGTTGGCCTGAATCATCCCCATTGGCACGAAGACCACCGCGGCGATCAGCGACCCCATGGCGACCGTAGCAGGACCATGCTCTTCCCCGGCACGCTGGCCGGTCAGAATATAAATCGCCCAGCAGGCGCCGGCACCGAGCGCCAGCAGCGCTCCAGCGGGATCGATCTGCGCAACGCTTTGCCCCAGCGGCAGCAGGAACCATAGCCCGAATACCGCCAGTGCCACCCAAACGAAGTCGAGAGGACGGCGGGAGCCAAATAGCGCTACCGCCAGCGGTCCGGTAAACTCCAGCGCGACTGCGACACCTAGCGGAATGCGTTGAATCGATAAATAGAATAGATAGTTCATCGCACCAAGCGACAGACCGTACAAGAGCAGCGGCAGACGCTGCTCCGGGGCAAAGCGCAGGCGCCAGGGTTTAAAAATAACCACCAGAATTAAGGTTCCGAGAGCCAGGCGCAGGGCGGTGACGCCTGGCGCGCCGACGAGCGGGAATAAGGATTTGGCCAGTGAGGCGCCACTCTGAATGGAAATCATGGCGATTAAAATAACCAGTATCGGCAACCATGCTGGTACTTTGCGGGGCGAGCCGGGCATCCTTTCTCCTGTCAATTCTGTCAAATGCGGTAAAGGTTCCAGTGTAATTGAATTACCCCGCGCCGGTTGAGCGAATGTTGAAAAAAAAGGGTCATGAAAGCAGTACAGTAGCCAGGAAGCGAAGGTAAATTAACCAGAGGATTAGGAATAATCCGGATGCGTGTCTGGCGCTTTATGCGCGTTAATAGGGCGATTTTTGTAAAAAGGTTTGTTTTCCAGATTGTTATAGAAACGTAGAAACCTTTGGTTACATGAAAAAGTATATTAGACAATGTAAAGTGAAAAGAGTTTCTCAAAAGTTTTTGTTATATTTAATGCTTAGGATTTATTGGAAACACATTTGAGGTGGTTATGAATAAAATTGCACGTTTTTCAGCACTGGCCGTTGTTCTGGCTGCATCCGTAGGCACTACTGCTTTTGCTGCGACTTCTACCGTTACCGGTGGTTACGCTCAGAGCGACATGCAGGGCGAAGCGAACAAAGCAGGCGGTTTCAACCTGAAGTACCGCTACGAGCAAGACAACAACCCGCTGGGTGTTATCGGTTCTTTCACCTACACCGAAAAAGATCGTTCTGAATCTGGGGCTTACAAAAAAGGCCAGTACTACGGCATCACCGCAGGTCCGGCTTACCGTCTGAATGACTGGGCAAGCATCTACGGCGTAGTGGGTGTTGGTTACGGTAAATTCCAGGAAAACAGCTACCCGAACAAATCTGACATGAGCGACTACGGTTTCTCTTACGGTGCTGGTCTGCAGTTCAACCCGATCGAAAACGTTGCGCTGGACTTCTCCTACGAGCAGTCTCGCATTCGTAACGTTGACGTTGGCACTTGGATTGCTGGCGTAGGTTACCGCTTCTAATCACTTCAGTGATGTAAAAAATCCGCCTTCAGTTCAAGTTGGCGGATTTTTTTTGCCTGTTAGTTCAGAACTCCGACTCCGGGCTTAATTGACGGTGAATGCATCGGTACCCAGATAGGTATAGTCCACTTTCTTCAGTTGAAAGTTGGTAATATAGATTGGCTCAGCCTTTTGTTCAGAGATAAAACGATAGCGCGGGGTAATCTCCTGAGCGCTGATCCCGGTCCACTGTGAAAAGAAGCTAAGGAAGTCGTTGGCGGAGCGCCGCGCTTTAATGACCTTATGCGCTTTATCATCGCTGGAGAGAACCATAAACGGTACCTGAAAATTCTGCTGGTACTTATCGTCGTGCGCCAGATACTGCACTTCTTTTCCGCGCTCTTTAAATGCCAGACCGTGATCGGAAAAATAGGTCATCGAGAAGGTTTCGCCAGAGTCTTGTAACTGAGTATAAAGATTGTTCAGCAGCGTGTCGGTTTGCGTCATGGTGTAGAGATAGCAGGAGGTCTCTTTCGACTGAACAAAAACCGTGTATTTCCCTTTGGTGCGATCGCAGGCTTGCGGATGTGAGCCCATTAAATGCAGGACGATCAGCTGCGGCTGGGTACGGCGGGTGGCAAGAACCTGGGCGGTCAGTTTTAATAGCTGCTCATCCTGAGTATTTTTATTGGCCTCGAAATCCCCGTTCTTGAGGAACTGAACTTCGTCCGCGCGTTTGGCGATACTGGCAATCGCCGTATCGTATTCGCCAATTTGCCCCTGATTCGAAAACCACCAGGTCTGAAAACCGGCGCGGTTGGCGAGGGTCACAAAGTTATCCTGAAATTGCGGCTTATCATCGACAACGCGGTTGAGGGTTAAACCGAGAGATTTCTGCGTTGAACCGCTGGCGGCAATGTAGTCATTGAACAGATAGCCTTTTACCGAACTGGCGAACGGGGTGTTGTCCCAGTGGCCGCCAAAGGCGCCGAGCGCATCGCGACGCGCGCTCTCGCCGATCACCACGACATACAGATGATACTTTGGCTTCACCGCCAGCACATGCCAGCTATCTTTCATATTCGCCAGCTGTGCCATCCGCGCCTGCTCATCCAGCACTTCATTATTATTCACCACCACATCTTTAAAGAAGCGTACGGCGGGGTAGCCGGTATCGATAACCTTAAAAACACCGCCCCAGGCAAGGTTTTGCACCGGCTGCAGAAAGAAAATAGCGATGCAGAATAACAGCCCCAGAGTATCTATCTTCCCCCAGCGTGCCGACGCTTCCGGCTTGCGGCGTATGGCAATCACGCCGAGTGCAAAGATAAACACAGCCAGCAGATAGTTGTACCACGGGAAGATAGTCAGGATCTCGGTGGACTCTTCTATATTGGTGGCATGCAGCGCCAGCAGTGTATTGAAATTAGGCGCGCCGTAGGCCTGGCCAAAAGGGTAGTACATGGCCGCCAGCAGTGAATAGATGCCGACCACCACTTTTTGCGCGCGCGGAAAGCTCCGCCACAGCAAATGCAGTACGCAGGTGAAAGCAACGGTATAGAGCAGGCTAAAGTCGTAGCCCAGCGCCAGATGAATAAACAGCGATTGTAAAAAGTAGAATCCTGTCCATGGGTTCAGTACCAGTCTGCGGGCGACCAGCGTTTCTTTCAGCGTAACATTCATAGTCAACAATCAAAAAGAGCCATGTGTGTCCCCTGGCATCAAGGGGTAAAACCTGCTGGACAGTGCGTGAAGAGGGTCTCTGCGAGCCGCAGTAGTGGCAGGGCTGACAAAAGATAGGGCTTGAAAATGTTAAGGTCAACTATCCATAACAGATTGTTTTGGGAGGAAGCTTACAAAACTTGAAAAAACTTGTTGAAGCGATGAGTGATCAGCCAGTTTGACGGGAAAATGTGACAGAAAAATGAAGCGGCATGCCGCGACGTCGTACTAGTTGTTGGATTTATCCTGTTGAGGTTTGCCGTTGAGCAGATCACACAGCATACCTACCAGCATTAACCGGACTGTAAAAGGAGAGTGAGTAAACACGTTTAAGCACCTCTTGAATTCATTCATAACGACCTCCTGTAACTTTGTCCCTCGCTCCTTGAAGAATGTGTGTATTACATACAGATATAGCACAGGCTATATTTTATAGCTATGGCTAAAACGTTAATTTTTTGTTCTCTGTGTGCGATCCATTACAATGGGATCCTTTTATATGATGCTTGATGCGTCACAGGAATGAGGAAGCACAATGAACCGTCGCGCAGGTAAGCCAATAACAAAAAAAGTGACGCAGCTAGTGAATGTCGAAGAACACGTTGAGGGGTTTCGTCAGGTGCGCGAGGCGCATCGTCGGGAGTTGATTGATGACTACGTGGAGCTGATCTCCGATCTGATTATGGAAGTGGGTGAAGCCCGTCAGGTAGATATGGCCGCGCGTCTTGGTGTGTCGCAGCCAACGGTTGCGAAAATGTTAAAACGGCTGGCCAGCGTCGGGCTGATCGAACAGATCCCGTGGCGGGGGATCTTTTTGACCCCTGAGGGCGAGAAACTGGCGCATGAAAGTCGGGAACGTCACCAGATCGTCGAAAATTTTTTACTGGTGATTGGCGTCAGTCCGGAGGTTGCTCGTCGCGATGCCGAAGGGATAGAGCACCACGTCAGCGAAGAGACGCTGGCGAGGTTTAAACAGTTTACCCTTATGCAGGGATCATCGGGAGAATGAACCTCGTCTTTGTTCAGTCGCTGATCCGCGACCGCTTTTTACACCTGCTGCTGGTTGTCGGTATTGTTTTAAGCCTCTTTGTACCGTTTGCCCCCGCAAGCTGGCTTCACGCCATTGACTGGCATACGATTATCACCCTTAGCGGACTGATGCTACTGACCAAAGGTATTGAACTTAGCGGCTATTTTGACGTGATAGGGCGAAAAATGGCACGCCGCTTTGTGACCGAGCGCCAACTGGCTATTTTTATGGTGCTGGCGGCCGCGCTGCTTTCCACCTTCTTAACCAACGACGTGGCGCTGTTTATCGTCGTGCCGCTCACGCTGACCCTGAAAAAATGGTGTGCTATACCGACAAGCCGGTTAATTATTTTCGAAGCGCTGGCGGTGAATGCCGGGTCATTGTTAACACCTATCGGTAACCCGCAAAACATTCTTTTGTGGGGGCGCTCCGGCCTCTCATTCCCGGCCTTTATCGGCCAGATGCTGCCTCTGGCGGCAGCGATGATGATCACCCTGCTGGCGCTGTGCTGGTTTTGTTTCCCCGCAAAGCATCTCAACTATCAAAGCAGCGACAGGGCGCCATCGTGGCGGCCAAAGCTGGTCTGGAGCTGCCTGGCGTTCTATCTGGTCTTTTTGACTGCTTTGGAGATAAAGCAGGAGTTGTGGGGGCTGGCACTGATAGCGCTGGGTTTCCTGCTGCTGGCGCGGGCGGTGATTATCAACGTCGACTGGACGCTGCTGCTGGTGTTTATGGCGATGTTTATTGACGTTCACCTGCTGATCCAACTACCCGTTCTACAGCATGCGCTCAACGGCGTCGGCCAGCTTTCGGCGGGAGGATTGTGGCTGACGACGATTGGCCTGTCGCAGTTTATCAGCAACGTCCCGGCGACCATTTTGCTGCTCAACTATGTTCCGCCGTCGGTGCTGCTGGCCTGGGCGGTTAACGTCGGCGGATTCGGCCTGCTGCCGGGCTCTCTGGCAAACCTGATTGCGCTGAGAATGGCTGGCGATCGCCGTATCTGGTGGCGCTTCCATCTTTATTCCCTCCCTATGCTGTTGTGGGCGGCGCTGGTGGGCTATGGGCTCATCGTCGCAATGATGTAATACGGTGGGACTGATAACAAATCTGTCTTGAACACGGTGTGTCGGCAATCTGCTCGTTTTCATGGCACATGGTCGCTTATCTTCCAAAAGCCGGATCGCCTGTGGCGCGATCCGGCTTTTTTATCCGTTGCGTTCACAAAAAACGCTTCTGGAATTTGCCTGAGGAAGAGATTTCGTATATATGAATAGTCATGAATTTAATATGACTAGTCATAGGTGCGAGCGATGAACAAAACACTACCGGCAAATTTTTTATGGGGTAACTCAGTTTCCAGTATGCAAACCGAAGGGGCGTGGAACGAGGGCGGTAAAGGGATGTCGGTCTACGATATTCGCCAGCCGGCGGAATTTGCTTCTGACTGGAAGGTGGCGACTGACTCTTACCACCGCTACCGGGAAGACTTCGACCTTATGCAGGATCTGGGCATGAACTGCTACCGCTTCCAGATTGCCTGGAGCCGCGTTTGCCCGGAAGGCGACGGTGAGTTTAATAAAGAAGGTATTGCCTTTTACCACCAGTTTATCGATGAGCTGATTGCCCGCGGCATCGAGCCGATGATCTGTCTGTATCACTTCGATATGCCGCTGTCGCTGGCTGAACGCTACAACGGTTTTACTGACCGTCGCGTGATGGAAGCCTTTATTCGTTACGGGCAGAAGATGATCGACTGCTTCGGTGACAAGGTGAAGTGGTGGCTGACCTTTAATGAACAGAATCTCTACCATATGCCGGACGCGTTTCTTATCTCAGGCTATATGCGCGGCGAGAAAACCCTGCGCGAGCTGTATCAGATCCAGCATCACGTTATGATGGCCCATGTTCACCTGACGCAGTATCTGCACCAGGTTAAGCCGCAGTGCCTGATGGGCGGGATGCTGGCCCATGCGCTGGTCTATCCGGCCACCTGTAAACCGCGCGATATCCTTTGCGCCCGGCAGCTTGACGAGTTTTTAAACCAGAATCTGCTGCGCGCCTTTGCCGGGGAGGGCTACAGCCCGGAGGTTATGCACGTTGTCGCCCGGGAAGGCTTTGCGGATATCTACCGCGAAGAGGATCTGGCGCTGATGGCGGAGGTTAAAATCGACTATCTGGCCTTTAGCTACTACGCCAGCAAGGCCCTCGACAGCGACCCGATCCCGCCAGGCACGCCGGTGAACGATTACATGCAGTTTGGCGATAAAAAGAATGAATACCTGCAGGCCACCGAGTGGGGCTGGCAGATTGACCCGCTGGGTTTTCGCACCATCATTACCCGTTACTACAACGACTGGCGTCTGCCGGTATTCCCGATTGAAAACGGCATTGGGGTGATTGAGTCCTGGGACGGAGAAAACCAGGTGGCTGACGATTACCGTATCGCCTATCACCGCGACCATATTAACGCCATGAAAGAGGCGATATTTGAAGATGGCGCGCAGGTGATTGGCTATCTGGGCTGGGGGTTAATCGATATCCTCAGTTCGCAGGGCGATATGCGCAAACGCTACGGGGTTGTCTACGTTAACCGTGAAAATCACGACCTGAAGGATCTCAAGCGCGTACCGAAGAAAAGTTATGCCTGGCTGAAGCAGGTCATTCACAGTAACGGTGAAGAGATGTAACGGCGTCTCGCGCGGGCAGATGGTGTATTCTGCCCGCCAGCCACTATCAGCAAAGTAAAAGGATCGGGGAATGACAGCCAAGTATCTGAGTATCGCGCGGGAAATCAAAAAACGTATCATCAGCCAGCAGTATCCCGCCAGCGTGCCATTACCCGATCAGTTCGCGTTAGCGGCGGAATTCAGTACCAGCAGAATGACTATCCAGCAGGCGATGCGCCAACTGATTGTCGAAGGCCTCATCTACACCCGCAAGGGACAGGGAACCTTCGTACGCAAAAACTTCCTCCAGCTTTCGCAATGGGAACTGCCCGGAAGCGACTATTTTGGTGCCACCAAAACCTGGGAACATTTAGGGGAAGTGGCAAGCCGGGTGATTCGCTTCGAGTTGCGTTTCCCGACGGAAAAAGAGCAAAGCTCGTTGCTGATTGATGCCGATGCCCCGGTTTATGATTTTGTCCGCCTGCGGCTACTCAACGATGAACCCGTGTCGCTGGATCTCACCGTGATGCCCGTCGCGTTGGTGCCTGGCCTGAATAAAACGCATCTGGAAAGCTCGGTGTTTCGCTACGTGCAGGAGACGCTGGGGTTAAAAATGATGGGTTCGTATCGTGTGGTGCGGGCGATGAAACCGCAAGAGCTGGACAGAGAACATCTCAACTGTGAGGCGAGCGACCCGGTGCTGGAGGTGGAACAGGTTATCTATCTGGAGGACGGTACACCGCTGGAGTATGCCCATTGCCACTATCGCTACGATCACGGCGGAATTATTCTGGTTAATAACGGATAAAAAAATGGCGGGCGCCGGGCCCGCCACTCTGCGTTATGCGTTTTTAGTTCAGACGTACCGGCATACCGGAACGGTTTTGGATCGCCTGATCAACCACGCTCTGGTCTACGTCAGTCTGGCTGGTAATCGCCTGCACTGATTTGCTCAGGGTGATCGGCACGATTTCACCGCCCTGGAACTGCTCTTCAGTCGTGGACAGCGGGTTGTGAACTTCAATGAAGCGGCTGCCATCAGGCTCGGTTGTGGCTTTTACCGGCTCATCGATAAACTCAACGCGGGTGCCGACCGGCACGTTTTCAAACAAGAATTTGATGTCGTCGTTACGCAGACGCACGCAACCGTGGCTCACGCGCAGGCCGATACCGAAGTTGGCATTAGTACCGTGAATGGCATACAGGCGACCAATATATAGCGCATACAGACCCATCGGGTTGTCAGGACCCGCCGGGACAACGGCTGGCAACGGTTCGCCTGCGGCAATATATTCAGCATGCATTTTGGCGGTAGGGGTCCAGGTCGGGCCCGCTTTTTTACGCTCAACTTTGGTAACCCAGTTGATTGGCGTGTCTTTACCTAACTGACCGATACCGATAGGCAGCACGATGACGGTGTTGGTGCCTTTCGGGTAGTAGTAGAGGCGCATTTCCGCGCTGTTAATGACAATACCTTCATGCACGGTATTCGGCAGGATCAACTGCTGCGGAATATTCAACACGGTGCCGCCTTTCGGCAGGAAGGTATCCACACCCGGGTTGGCTTCCAGCATGTTGGATAAACCCATCTGATATTCGGCGGCGAAATATTCCAGCGGCTGCTTATTGTCTTCTGGAATAGTGATGACCTGGTTCTGACCAATCAGACGGCTGCCGTCGGTAGGCAGGGGATAGGTTACAGCAGAAGCAGTATTACAAAAGCCCACGATGGCGAAGGCTGCCGCGAAGAGAGTTGATAATTTCATAATCTTTATATTGTGGGCGATATTAATGCCACACAGGCCTTTGTCAGTTTAAACAGGGAGTCGATGGGAGCGCATTATATGTGCTTTCCGGCAAACAGGTAAATGAGATGTGTACGAAATCACATTTTTTTCCTGTGGCCGTGAATGTCGCCCATCAACGCTGGCCTTGTAGCTTAAAAACGGGAGGGAGTTACCCCTCCAGAAGCCGCGACTGGAGCGCTTCTCGCGCCAGCGGCGTGAGTTGATACTCCTTTTCCAGCCAGGCATCAACGCTGGCATAGCGTTCGTCGATTCGGGAAAGCGCCGCGGCAAGATAAGATTCACGGACCGTCATGATTTCCGCCAGGTTCTGTCGGCCGCGGGCGGTCAGTTCATCGCCGAGCGATTCGAGCATAAAGTCCTCGACCTGCGTCAGCATTCCCTGGGTGAGCAGGTACTCTTCCATCACCGTAGGGCGATCGCAGCCGAGGGCGAACAGCGTCAAAGCGCAGCCAATGCCGGTGCGGTCTTTGCCTACCGCGCAGTGCTGCAACAGCGCGCCGTCGAAAGGCTCCATCAGCCACCCGGCCAACTGGCGATATGCGGCGTTATTGAACGGCAACTGGCGATAGAGTTCCAGCATAAACTGCTCGCCGTTAAGGGCATTTAGCGTGGCGGCGTTAAGCTCGGTCACTTTGGCGTTGACGTCGCGAATGTGCGGATTGGCCGGGGCGTTAAGGTAGTGAGCCGTTTCGTTCAGCTTATCGGGGCTACGATTCACTTCTCCAGGGTCGCGGTAATCAATCACCCGGCTAAGTGGGATAGCGTCCAGGTGGGTTAAGTCAGTGGCCGTCATCCTATGCAGCGAGCCGGAGCGGAATAACTTCCCCGACCGCACGCGGCGGCCGTCGGCGGTACGTTGGCCGCCCAGGTCACGAAAATTGATACCGCCCTGCAGCGATAAGAAAGCCGGATGGCGGGAGAGTGTGGTCATAGGTTCCTTCCTGATTAAGGTAAAAAAATTACGCATTAGGTAGTGTAACCGCGCAATATGACATGACCCTAACACAAGCGTCATTGATGATTTTATAACGCCCCGTGAAAAGTGAAGCATTTGCTGGCATAATGTCTGGTCCATCACACTTCTCATTCTCTTTTTTCAGGATAACCCCGTGCTAGTATCCAGCAACGTCACCATGCAGTTCGGCAGTAAGCCGCTGTTCGAAAATATTTCCGTCAAATTTGGCGGCGGCAACCGTTACGGCCTGATTGGCGCCAACGGTAGCGGTAAATCCACCTTTATGAAGATCCTCGGCGGCGATCTTGAGCCGACGCTGGGCAATGTCTCCCTTGACCCGAACGAACGTATCGGTAAGCTGCGTCAGGATCAGTTTGCGTTTGAAGAGTTCAGCGTGCTGGATACGGTCATTATGGGCCACGGTGAGTTGTGGGAAGTGAAGCAGGAACGCGATCGCATCTATTCCCTGGCGGAGATGAGCGAAGAAGATGGCTACAAAGTGGCTGACCTTGAAGTGCTGTACGGCGAGATGGACGGCTATTCCGCTGAAGCGCGCGCCGGTGAACTGCTGCTCGGCGTCGGTATCCCGGTTGAACAGCATTACGGCCCGATGAGCGAAGTCGCTCCTGGCTGGAAGCTGCGTGTGCTGCTGGCGCAGGCGCTATTCTCCAACCCGGACATTCTGCTGCTTGATGAACCGACGAACAACCTGGACATCGATACCATTCGCTGGCTGGAGCAGACGCTCAACGATCGCGACAGTACCATGATCATCATTTCGCACGACCGTCACTTCCTGAACATGGTTTGTACCCACATGGCGGATCTGGATTACGGCGAACTGCGTGTTTATCCTGGCAACTACGATGAATACATGACCGCAGCGACCCAGGCGCGTGAACGTCTGCTGGCGGATAACGCCAAGAAAAAAGCGCAGATTGCCGACCTGCAATCTTTCGTGAGCCGCTTTAGCGCTAACGCCTCTAAATCTCGCCAGGCGACTTCCCGCGCCCGTCAGATTGACAAAATTAAGCTGGATGAAGTGAAAGCTTCCAGCCGTCAGAACCCGTTTATTCGCTTTGAGCAGGATAAGAAACTGTTCCGTAACGCCCTGGAAGTGGAAGCGCTGGCAAAAGGTTTTGACAACGGTCCGCTGTTCAAAAACTTCAACCTGCTGCTGGAAGTCGGTGAGAAGATTGCCATTCTTGGCGCTAACGGCGTGGGTAAATCCACGATGCTGAAAACCCTGGTCGGCGACCTGACGCCGGATAACGGTACCGTTAAATGGTCCGAGAACGCGCAAATTGGCTACTACGCGCAGGATCATGAATATGAATTTGAAAATGACCTGACAGTATTTGAGTGGATGAGCCAGTGGAAGCAGGAAAGCGACGATGAACAGGCGGTGCGCAGCATCCTGGGTCGACTGCTGTTCAGCCAGGATGATATCAAGAAGCCGGCGAAAGTGCTCTCCGGTGGCGAAAAAGGCCGTATGCTGTTCGGTAAGCTGATGATGCAGAAACCGAACATTCTGGTGATGGACGAACCGACCAACCACCTGGATATGGAATCGATCGAATCGCTGAACATGGCGCTGGAGATGTATCAGGGCACCCTGATTTTTGTTTCCCACGACCGCGAATTTGTGAGCTCGCTGGCCACCCGAGTCGTTGAAATTACGCCGGAGCGCGTAGTGGATTTCACCGGTAACTACGAAGATTATCTGCGTAGCAAAGGTATCGAATAATTTTCCTGTTGTTTGTCCCGGATTGCGGCGCTGGTGCGCCTTATCCGGGCTACTATCCTGCCCCTCTCCGTGGGAGAGGGGCAGGGTGAGGGCTACACCAGCCACTCGCTCCTTTCTTCACCGTTCACCAGCAGCCTGCGTTTTTCTCCCGCCGGTAACGACACCTTCAGCACTTTCCACGCCGGACGATAATCGCCGCGCGCATTGACCTTCAGGTTAATGCTGGCGCCATCGCAGACCATTTCCCATTCCAGCCACAGCGCATTACCGTTCTGGTAGCCCCAGCTTTCGCCATCGTCTTCAAACAGCAGACCGCGAGTCGTCCCCATGCCTTTCAGCGGGAACAGTTTTAGCTCGCGGCGATCGTCTTTGTGCGTATCGACATGACTAATGCGCTCGCTAAGCGGCAGGCCACAACCAGCGCGGACCAGCAGCGGCAGCTTCTCCAGCGGCGCATCAAGGGTGACCCACTGGCCGCCAGCGAACCACTGGTGGCTGTAAAAGTCGTACCAGCCGTCCTGATTGGCCGGTAGCCACACGCGGCGCTGACGCGCACCGGGTTCAACCACGCTGGCGACCAGCAGATCGCGACCGAGCATAAAGTCGTCACATTCGGCAAAAGTCTGCGCATCGTGCTCATGATCGAGGAAGGTCGGACGCAACATCGGTTCATCGTCGATATGGGCCTGCCAAAGCAGGGTATAGAGATACGGTAGCAAACGGTAACGCAGCTCAATGGCCGAACGGATGGCTGGAGTGATTTCCGGGTACATCCAGGCTTCGTTTACCGTCTGGTCGTCATTCCACGAGTGAATGGTAAACCGT
>DASYFN010000059.1:0-55851 GCA_036498385.1 Klebsiella sp. | reverse complement strand
CCCGCGCCCTGCTGACGACCACCGAGCATTTGCATCGTGCCGCCAACGTTAACCACGACCTCAGTGGTGTATTTTTCCTGACCGGATTGGTCAGTCCATTTACGGGTACGCAACTGACCTTCAATATAGACCTGAGAACCTTTACGCAGATACTCACCAGCCACTTCCGCCAGTTTGCCGAACAGCACAACGCGGTGCCATTCAGTCTGCTCTTTCATCTCACCGGTCGTTTTATCACGCCAGGATTCGGAAGTAGCCAGCGTAATGTTGGCAACTGCGCCACCACTCGGCATGTAGCGTACTTCCGGGTCCTGGCCCAGATTACCGACGAGAATCACCTTATTTACGCCTCTGCTGGCCATGTTTGTGTCTCCTGAATACGATTCTTGATTAAGTGTAAACGCGCGAGTGTACCATTTCCAGGTGCTCTTTTGATAGCTGGGAAGTTCGTTCCAGATATTGCGCACAGGCTGATATTTTTACATAGTTCACCCGAAAATGCATTCCAATACTGTATATTCAAACAGGTTAAATTGTGCCATAATTAGCCGTTTCTGCGGTTTGTCCTTCTAACAAACCAGGCAATGCGCGTATCTACCGGGAAAGGTGAATGGATAAGATCGAAGTTCGGGGCGCCCGCACCCACAATCTCAAAAATATCAATCTCGTCATCCCACGCGACAAACTCATTGTCGTCACCGGGCTTTCGGGTTCAGGCAAATCCTCACTGGCTTTCGACACGTTGTATGCCGAAGGACAGCGTCGCTATGTTGAATCGCTCTCCGCCTATGCGCGGCAGTTCCTGTCGCTGATGGAGAAACCCGACGTAGACCATATTGAAGGGTTGTCGCCAGCGATTTCCATTGAACAGAAATCAACGTCCCACAACCCCCGTTCAACGGTAGGTACCATTACCGAAATTCACGACTACCTGCGTCTGCTGTACGCTCGCGTCGGTGAGCCGCGCTGCCCGGATCACGACGTCCCGCTGGCGGCGCAAACCGTAAGCCAGATGGTTGATAACGTGCTCTCCCAGCCTGAAGGTCAACGCCTGATGCTGCTGGCGCCAATCATTAAAGAGCGCAAAGGCGAGCATAACAAAACTCTGGAAAATCTCGCCGGGCAAGGCTATATCCGCGCAAGGATCGACGGCGAGGTCTGCGATCTCTCCGATCCGCCAAAGCTGGAACTGCAAAAGAAACATACCATCGAAGTCGTTATCGACCGCTTTAAGGTACGCGAAGATCTCAGCACGCGTCTGGCCGAGTCTTTTGAAACCGCGCTGGAACTCTCCGGCGGTACCGCCATCGTCGCGAATATGGACGATCCTACAGCGGAAGAGTTGCTGTTTTCCGCCAACTTCGCCTGCCCGATTTGCGGCTACAGCATGCGCGAACTGGAACCGCGCCTGTTCTCTTTCAACAACCCGGCAGGTGCTTGCCCAACCTGCGACGGCCTCGGCGTACAGCAGTATTTCGATCCGGAACGCGTGATTCAGAATCCTGAACTGTCGCTGGCGGGTGGGGCGATTCGCGGCTGGGATCGGCGTAATTTTTACTACTTCCAGATGCTGAAGTCATTGGCAGAACATTATGAATTCGATGTTGAAGCGCCCTGGGGCACGCTGAATAGCAGCGTACAAAAAGTCGTCCTGTATGGCTCTGGAAAAGAGAATATTGAATTCAAATACATGAACGATCGTGGCGACACCTCAGTACGCCGCCATCCGTTCGAAGGCGTGCTACACAACATGGAACGCCGTTATAAAGAGACGGAATCCAGCGCAGTACGTGAAGAGTTAGCTAAGTTCATCAGCAACCGTCCCTGCACTAGCTGCGAAGGGACTCGCCTTAAGCGCGAAGCGCGACACGTGTTCGTGGAAAACACACCGCTGCCGACCATCTCAGATATGAGCATCGGCCACGCGATGGACTTCTTTAACAACCTGAAGCTCTCCGGCCAGCGTGCGCAAATTGCCGAAAAAGTACTGAAAGAGATTGGCGATCGTCTGAAATTCCTTGTCAATGTCGGTCTGAACTACCTGACGCTTTCCCGTTCGGCAGAGACCCTCTCCGGCGGCGAAGCACAGCGCATTCGCCTCGCCAGCCAGATCGGCGCAGGCCTGGTGGGCGTGATGTACGTACTGGATGAGCCCTCTATAGGCCTGCACCAGCGCGATAACGAACGCTTGCTTGGTACTCTGATCCACCTGCGTAATCTCGGCAACACCGTTATCGTCGTTGAACACGATGAAGACGCTATCCGCGCCGCGGACCACGTTATCGATATCGGCCCTGGCGCCGGCGTGCACGGCGGACAGGTCGTGGCCGAAGGCAGGCTGGAAGATATTATGTCGGTGCCGGAATCGCTGACCGGCCAGTTTATGAGCGGCAAGCGTAAAATCGAGGTGCCGGAACAGCGCGTGCCCGCCAATCCGGAGAAAGTGCTGAAGCTGACCGGCGCGCGCGGCAACAACCTGAAAGACGTGACGCTGACGCTGCCGGTGGGCCTCTTCACCTGTATTACTGGCGTTTCCGGGTCGGGTAAATCAACACTCATCAACGACACACTATTCCCGATTGCCCAGCGTCAACTCAACGGCGCCACCATCGCGGAGCCGGCACCGTTCCGCGATGTGCAAGGGCTGGAGCATTTTGACAAAGTGATCGACATCGACCAGAGCCCCATCGGTCGTACGCCGCGCTCCAACCCGGCAACCTACACCGGCGTTTTTACTCCGGTCCGTGAACTGTTTGCCGGCGTACCTGAATCACGCTCGCGCGGCTACACGCCTGGCCGTTTCAGTTTTAACGTGCGCGGTGGTCGCTGTGAAGCTTGCCAGGGCGACGGCGTTATCAAAGTCGAGATGCACTTCCTGCCGGATATCTACGTACCGTGCGACCAGTGCAAAGGCAAACGCTATAATCGCGAAACGCTGGAGATTAAGTACAAAGGGAAAACGATTCATGAAGTGCTGGATATGACCATTGAAGAAGCACGTGAGTTCTTCGATGCCGTACCGGCGCTGGCGCGTAAGCTGCAAACGCTGATGGACGTGGGTCTGACCTACATTCGCCTTGGTCAGTCGGCCACTACGCTCTCCGGCGGCGAGGCCCAGCGCGTCAAGCTGGCGCGCGAGCTGTCCAAACGTGGTACCGGGCAAACGCTGTATATTCTTGATGAACCGACTACCGGTCTGCACTTTGCCGATATTCAGCAATTGCTGGAAGTTCTGCACCAGTTGCGTGACCAGGGCAATACTATCGTAGTGATTGAGCACAACCTGGATGTCATCAAAACGGCTGACTGGATCGTTGACCTTGGGCCGGAAGGTGGAAGCGGCGGTGGGGAGATCCTCGTTTCCGGTACGCCAGAAACGGTCGCCGAGTGCGAGGCTTCATATACTGCTCGCTTCCTCAAGCCAATGCTGAAGTAATCTCATCAGCCTCTTCTCGTTCCGGGAAGAGGCTACATTACCGCTCATTTTTTCCCGCTGATATTTTGTGATTTACGGCCGGACGACATCTGTCATCAGATAGCGACCATGAATTGCAGGATGCATCATATATTTAAAATTACAGGAGAAAGCTCGCGGCTGTTTGACTCAGGACGACCTCATTTTGCTACTACAAGGGCAGCGTGATATTTGCCAGCATTCGCGCCAACAACGAGCCTACCGCAATGCATACGCATCTTCAGCCGACGCGGCTTCGTCTGTTAGATATTACGCTGATGGCGCTGCTGGGTAGCATTTAGTTTATGACAACAGTTTACGCTTGTTCTCAGGAAGAGAATCAAGCGCCTGTTGGTATGAAGCATCCACCAGGTAGTAAATTTGTGAATCAGGTAGGGTGCCATCAAGAAACACCGTACTCCAGTGAGCTTTATTGAGGTGTTTGCTGGGGCGAACATCTTGATGCTGCTGCCGCAGCAGTTCCGCAAGCTCAGGGCTGGTCTTTAATGAGACCGCAGGCCGGTTGTGCTCCACTTCTTTTACCATCGCAAACAGTACGTCCGCCGCTTTGATCTGCGTAGCTTTCCAGTCGCTATGTACGCTTTGTTCCGCACCCGGTTTTGCCATGCAGTACAGTAATAAATCCGAAATTGTCATTTTTATTCCCCCATAAGCGTCGCGATGATACGGCGCGATCCGCCATGAATACGATGCTCCCCCAGCCAGATCCCCTGCCAGGTCCCCAGCCTGACGCCCCCATCCCGGACGGGCAGCATCAACGATACGCCCAGCATCGACGATTTAATATGCGAAGGCATATCATCAGGGCCTTCATAATCATGTTCATATGATGCATTATCCGGTACGGCATTAAGAAAATGTTGCTCCATATCGTAGCGGACAGTCGGATCGCAGTTTTCGTTTAGCGTCAGGGAAGCAGATGTATGCTGAAGCAGCAAATGCAGCAGGCCAGTTTTAACCCCTGACAGTTCGGGAAGCTGGCCCAAAACCTCATCAGTGACCAGGTGAAAGCCCCGTGATTTCGGGCCTAATGTCAAAGTTTGCTGATGCCACATAAACAGCTCCTTTTACCAATGAACCTTCCTAAGTGTGCAGCAATAAGCGAAAAGGTAAACCTTTGGCACGTTATTTTGCATAAAAAAACGGCAGGATACTGGCTGCCGTTTTAGTCATTCATCAGTAAGCCATCGGGCGGCTTAATATTCTGAATTCACAATCACCTCTTCTCCCTGAGCGCCTGCCATCGGCAGCGGCTTATAGGAAGAATTTGATGCCCGCAATATACGGATCCCACGCACACCTGCCCCCCGGGCGGCAGAGATATCGTCATCCGAATCGCCGTAAAAGATTTTGATCCTCTTCTCCTGCAGCCACTGCGTTTTAGTGTTCTGACCAGGCTTATCGCCGGCAAAAATAACCGGGTTCATATTCACTGCCGGGATGAGAAAATTATCCTGCAAGGTTTTCGATACCGTTTCGGTTTTGGTCTGGCTACGGCCGGTGACAAAATAGATTATATCGCCACGCTTCACGTGCATCGCAATCAACTGGCGCGCCACCTCTTTCGGCATGCTGAATTCATCCCAGCCATTGTTCATTTTTTCCCAGAACTCGGGATTTTTCAGGTAATCATTGCAGCCTGGGGAATAGGTTTTCTGCCCACGCCAGAAGCCCGGACTGGAGAACAGAGCGGTATCATCAATATCAAAGCCGACTGCCATCGGTGGGCGCCCCAACAGGCTATTTTCAATCTGAGACACGGAAACCCAATGGACAGGCGCCTGTTCAGCGAGTTTCGCCATATTTGTGCCCGTCCACAGCGGCTGCGGTGTGGAGGAACGAGCAACAACGGAGCTATTTAGCGTGAACAGTAAACAGACGGCCCCAAAGGCCAGGGTGATCTTGCGCATATTTTCCCTGAATAATCGAATCGTTATAATTTTCAACAATATGTACGCTTATTAATTGCACCTGGACCTTAACTCTCGCTGCTGCGAACAGGAAGGTTTTTCTGCTCAGGTATATAACATAAAAAGAGAATGATCACACTTAAGGAAGGGAATTGCCCGCGCCAATCAATAGAGTGGCGAGGGCAACAAATTATATTACAGCAGCAAATGCTTGCGCCACACGCCGGACGTTGCGTGAATTCAGCCCTGCTACGCACATGCGGCCGCTGGCAATCAGGTAAACGCCAAACTCATCGCGCAAGCGGTCCACCTGGGCTGGGCTGAAACCAGTATAACTAAACATTCCGCGCTGCTTGAGCAGGTAGTCAAAATCACCGCCCGGTACCGTATCCTTAAGCACCTTAACCAGCTCCTGACGCATGGCCAGGATACGGGTGCGCATCTCTTCCACTTCTGCCAACCATGAGGCTTTCAGCTCGCTGTCGCTTAATACCGCCGCAACCACCTGCGCGCCAAAGTTCGGTGGGCTGGAATAGTTGCGACGTACGGTCGCTTTTAATTGCCCCAGTACGCGGCCTGTAGTTTCTGCGTCTTCACAGATGATCGACAATCCGCCAACACGCTCGCCGTACAGGGAGAAGATTTTCGAGAACGAGTTGCTTACCAGCATGGGTATCCCGGCGTTCGCAATGGTGCGGATAGCGTAGGTATCCTCTTCAATTCCGGTGCCAAAACCCTGATAGGCGATATCAAGGAAAGGAATCAAATTACGCGCTTTCAGCACCTCAACAACTTTATCCCACTGCGCGTTGCTGAGATCGGCGCCCGTTGGGTTATGGCAGCACGGATGTAGTAGCACGATATCGCGCTCAGGCAGCGTGTTAAGTTTTTCCAGGCAAGCCTCGAAACGCACGCCATTAGTTTTATCATCAAACCAAGGGTAAGTACTTACTTCGAACCCGGCGCCTTCAAATATAGCGACGTGGTTTTCCCATGTTGGGTCACTCACCCATACGCGCGAGTCTGGGAAGTAGCGTTTCAGGAAATCGGCGCCCACTTTCAGGGCTCCGGAGCCACCCAACGTTTGAATGGAGGCCACACGATTTTGCGTCAGCACCGGATGATTGGCCCCGAATAGCAGCGGCCCAATAGCGTGACGATAGGTGTTCAGCCCTTCCATAGGTAAATAGATCGAGGCGCCGTGCGGCTGGGCATTGAGACGCGCCTCCGCTTCGGCAACAGCCTGCAGTTGCGGAATAATGCCATCTTCGTTGTAATAAAGACCGATACTAAGATTTACTTTGTCACTACGCGGATCGTCTTTGAAACGCTCCATCAAGGAGAGAATGGGGTCGCCAGCATAGGCGTCAACTTTCTGAAACACGTGATGTTTCTCCAGGTTTACATGAGCTCGTCATAACACAATAAACTGGATGTGAAAGAAGGTCGAGGGGATGTTGGTGGATAAAACAGACCAGAGCGGATCTGGCGTAACAGAGTCGATGTCCGTCCCGGGTTGCGGCGTTAGCGCCTTACCTGAGCTACCCAACGGCGCGAGCCGGGAAAAATAAAAATATGTAGAAATTAATCGACGTACTTCATCGACACCCTCGAAGTGAGGCGCGTAATAAGTTCGTAAGCGCTTACTTTTGTAATTTCGGCAATACGCTCGACGGGCAGGCCTTCTCCCCAGAGCACAACCGGATCGCCAGATTTATCCTGCGCTTCAGGCCCGAGATCGACGCAAATCATATCCATCGCCACACGTCCGACAATCGGCACTTCATGTCCATTGACCAGCACCGGGGTTCCGGACGGCGCTGCGCGCGGATAGCCATCACCATAGCCCATCGCCACAACCCCTAAACGCGTATTACGCTCGCTAATCCAGGTCCCGCCATAACCAACTGGCTCACCGGCTTTATGCTCGCGGACCGCGATCAGGCTGGAGGTCAGGGACATCACCGGCTGGCAGCCAAAATCCGCACCGGTAGAGTGATTCTCGAGCGGCGACACACCATAGAGAATGATCCCCGGACGCGCCCAATCGAAGTGCGACTGCGGCCACAGTAATATGCCGCCGGATGCCGCGATAGAGCGCTGCCCCGGTTTACCTTCCGTGAAGGAGGTAAAGATATCCAACTGACGTTCGGTAGCGCCGCACTCAGGCTCATCCGCACGGGCAAAATGGCTGACCACATTGACCGGCTGACGAACGTTTTTACACTGACTGAGGCGCTGATAAAATGCTTCGGCCTGCTCAGGCAGAACGCCTAATCGGTGCATCCCGGTATCCAGCTTCATCCATACGGTCACTGGCTCGGGTAAATCCGCTTCTTCCAGCGCCGCCAACTGTTCCGGGCTGTGGACCGCCGTGTGCAGGCGCTGGGCGGAAATTACCGGCAGGTCGGCGGCCTCAAAAAATCCCTCCAGCAGCAGAATCGGTTGGGCGATACCGCCCGCGCGCAGGCACAGCGCTTCTTCAAGACGAGCGACGCCAAAAGCATCGGTGCCAGGGAGCGTTCGCGCAGTCTCAAGAAGACCGTGTCCGTAGGCGTTCGCTTTCACCACCGCAACCAGTTTGCTGGCAGGCGCCAGCTCACGTAGACGTTGCAGGTTATGTCGCAGAGCACGGCGGTTAATCACGACAGTTGCCGCTTGCATTTGAATTCCTTGAATTATTTGTCTCAAATTTGGCGTTATTGTTGCAGCGAGTTTGGGTGCGGTCAGCGCGCAGCCACCGGAGCGTACTGTAGTACGTGAGGATGGCGAGCACTGCCCAATCCCAAAATCGCAAATAAAATAGCCAAATTATTTACTCGTCGTCGTATTGTGGTCCAGCATAATTATCAAAACGCGACCACTGACCGTTAAACGTCAAACGCACCGTCCCGATGGGGCCATTACGCTGTTTACCTATAATAATTTCGGCGATGCCTTTTAAATCACTGTTCTCGTGATAAACCTCGTCACGGTAGATAAACATGATTAAGTCGGCATCCTGTTCAATGGAGCCGGATTCACGCAGGTCGGAGTTCACCGGGCGCTTGTCTGCACGCTGTTCCAGAGAGCGGTTAAGCTGCGACAGCGCCACCACTGGCACCTGTAGTTCCTTCGCCAGTGCCTTCAGCGAGCGGGAAATTTCGGCGATCTCCAGGGTACGGTTATCGGAGAGCGACGGCACGCGCATCAACTGCAGGTAGTCGATCATAATAAGCCCGATGCTGCCGTGCTCGCGGGCAATACGCCGCGCGCGGGAGCGCACTTCCGTCGGCGTCAGGCCCGAAGAGTCATCGATATAGATGTTCCGTTTTTCCAGCAGAATCCCCATGGTGCCGGAAATACGCGCCCAGTCTTCGTCATCCAGTTGGCCGGTACGAATGCGGGTCTGGTCGACGCGCGACAGCGAGGCCAGAGTACGCATCATAATCTGCTCGGAGGGCATCTCAAGACTAAAGATTAATACTGGTTTATCCTGCAACATTGCTGCATTTTCAACGAGGTTCATCGCAAAAGTCGTTTTACCCATCGATGGACGCGCAGCGACGATAATCAGGTCCGACGGCTGAAGACCGGCGGTCTTTTTGTTGAGATCGTCATAACCGGTATTCACCCCGGTAACGCCGTCATGCGGCTGCTGGAATAGCTGCTCAATACGCGCCACAGTGGCATCCAGCACGTCGGCGATATTTTTCGGCCCTTCGTCTTTATTGGCGCGGCTTTCTGCAATTTTAAAGACCCGGGATTCGGCCAGATCGAGCAGATCTTCACTGGTGCGGCCTTGTGGATCGAAACCGGCTTCGGCGATTTCATTCGCCACGGAGATCATTTCACGTACAACTGCACGTTCGCGCACGATATCGGCATAAGCGCTGATATTCGCCGCACTTGGTGTATTTTTCGATAATTCGGCCAGATAGGCAAATCCGCCGACGCTGTCCAGTTGCCCCTGACGCTCCAGCGATTCCGCGAGCGTAATCAGGTCAATCGGGCTTCCCGACTCCTGCAGGCGCGCCATTTCGGTGAAAATATGACGATGCGGACGCGTATAAAAATCTTCCGAAACAACGCGCTCGGCAACGTCGTCCCAGCGTTCGTTATCCAGCATTAAACCGCCCAACACCGACTGTTCCGCTTCAATCGAGTGCGGTGGGACTTTCAACCCATCGAGCTGATAATCTCGCTTGTGGGGTTCAGTCTGGGGTTTGTTGAAGGGTTTATTTCCTGCCATAGTGAATGGAGTTACCGAGATAGTGAATGGGTCGAAAGATTACCACATTTATGGAGGAAGCATGGCAACACGTATTGAATTTCACAAACACGGGGGCCCTGAAGTTCTGCAGGTGGTGGAGTTCACTCCGAAGGATCCGACAGATCGCGAAATTCAAGTTGAAAACAAAGCCATTGGCATCAACTTCATTGACACCTACATCCGCAGCGGTCTTTATCCGCCGCCCTCATTGCCGAGCGGCCTGGGTACCGAGGCTGCAGGCGTGGTCAGCAAAGTCGGCAGCGGCGTGAAGCATATTAACGTTGGCGATCGGGTGGTATACGCTCAATCAGCGCTGGGTGCCTATAGTTCCGTACACAATGTATCCGCCGATGAAGTCGCAATTTTACCCAAGGTTATCTCCTTCGAGCAGGCGGCAGCCTCATTCCTGAAAGGGATAACGGTCTATTACCTGCTGCGTAAAACCTACGAGATAAAAGCGGGCGAGCCGTTCTTGTTTCACGCAGCGGCCGGCGGCGTTGGGCTAATCGCCTGTCAGTGGGCAAAAGCGCTGGGGGCTAAACTGATCGGTACTGTCAGCAGCGCGCAAAAAGCCGAACGAGCCAGACAGGCTGGCGCCTGGCGGATCATTAACTATCGCGATGAGAATATCGTCAGGCGCGTGCAAGAGATCACCGACGGTAAGAAAGTCCGCGTGGTCTATGATTCAGTCGGGAAAGATACCTGGGAAGCCTCTCTTGACTGCCTGCAACGTCGGGGGCTGATGGTGAGCTTCGGCAACTCTTCCGGTCCGGTCACCGGCGTGAATCTTGGGCTCCTCAATCAAAAAGGTTCGCTATACGTAACCCGCCCTTCTCTGCAAGGCTATATCACCACGCGTGAAGAGCTGACAGAAGCCAGCAACGAGCTGTTCTCACTGATCGCCAGCGGCGTGATAAAAGTGGATGTCGCGGAGAGTCAAAAATATGCATTAACCGATGCCCGGCGCGCGCATGAGGCGCTGGAAAGCCGGGCGACGCAGGGTTCAAGTTTGCTTTTGCCGTAGCTCTGGTTGCGCCCTCAAGAATTCGATCGACAGGATGAAAACGATTCCGACATTTTTGAACTGAAGTACGCAGGGAAAAGATGAAAAGCTTAGGGCTTCCACATGGGAAGCCCTTACTTTTTTGTTCGGCTATAGGTAGGGTACAGCTCGATGAATTGGTTAACGCGCCGATAATGACAGATTTAATAAGCAGATCCTACGCTGTTTTATGCAAAAATCTTCAGGTTGTGACATACCACTCAATACCTTAGTAATACCATCGGTTATTACTGCGATAACGGTTCCCGGTTGGTGATTTTATTGCCCGAATCACCCAGGCCACGGCAACGGCCAGCAGCAGCCACGGCAGCAGTTTAATCATTAACGCAAACAGCCCGCCGACAAATATCAGCGCGGTCGCGACCACAATCGCGGCAATGATTCCCAGCAAGGAAACACCGGTAACCAACAGCATGACAAAAAAGCCAATAACAAATAAGAGTTCCAGCATCGTCTTTCCCCTAAAGAAATTTTATCTACCTTGCCGGATATTACAAAAATCGTGCCAAGCATAACCTATTGAATAATAATAAAAATACTCAACGAAGTATTTAGAGGAGTGGTGAATTTGACCAGGTTTTAGTGAAAAACTAACGCTTGTCGGCAACCAGTTTCAGCGCCTGTTCCAGCACGTTGATGTCCGCCCCGGCTTTATGCGCATTTTCGCTCAGATAGCGACGCCACTGGCGCGCGCCGGGGATCCCCTGAAACAGCCCGAGCATATGGCGCGTTACGTGCCCCAGATAAGTACCGTTGCTAAGCTCGCGTTCGATATAGGGATACATCGCCCGGACCACGGAAACCGGGTCGGCATCGATGCTGTCAATGCCAAAAATCTCCCGGTCCACCGAGGCCAGAATGCCCGGATTCTGATAAGCCTCCCGGCCTACCATCACCCCATCCATATGCTCAAGGTGCAGCTTCGCCTCTTCCAGTGACTTAATACCACCATTAATCGCCATGGTCAGTTGCGGGAAATCGCGTTTAAGCTGGTAGACGCGCGGATAATCCAGCGGCGGGATCTCGCGGTTCTCCTTTGGGCTCAGGCCTGAAAGCCAGGCTTTGCGCGCGTGGATGATAAACATCTCGCATTCACCTTTCCCGGAGACCGTTTCGATAAAATCACATAGAAACTCATAGCTATCCTGATCGTCAATACCAATACGGGTTTTTACCGTTACCGGGATCGACACTACGTCGCGCATCGCTTTAATACAGTCGGCCACCAGTTGAGCATTTCCCATCAGGCAGGCACCAAACATGCCGTTCTGCACGCGATCGGATGGGCAACCGACGTTCAGGTTAATTTCATCATAGCCGCGCGCCTGCGCCAGCTTCGCGCAGTGCGCCAGCGCAGTCGGATCGCTACCGCCCAGTTGTAGGGCGACCGGATGCTCTTCTTCGTTATAGGCCAGATAGTCGCCCTTGCCGTGAATAATCGCACCAGTCGTCACCATTTCGGTGTACAGCAGCGTATGACGCGACAGCTGACGCAGAAAATAACGGCAGTGTCTGTCGGTCCAGTCAAGCATCGGCGCGATGGAAAAACGATGAGCAGCGAAAGCAGTAGGCGTTGAGTCTGACATCATGGCGAATAAATAAGCATCCGGATAAAAAGGGGCGCTACTATAGCACAAAGATAAACCACTGGCGCATAGCGTTGGCGCTCACCTTTTCCATCCCGCAATAAATGCTATTTTTTCCGCGGCTTCCCGTCGTGCGGACCAAAAAACTGCGGTGGATGGTCTACCCAGCGGTCCTGACGCGTAGCGGCATAGCCGGGGTTAAGCGGATAGTAGATGCGATTGAATTTCTTGTTTGCCTCACCAACGACTAACAGGCGAACCTCCTGCTCAGTGTTATTGAGGAAGGTATGACAAATGCCGGTTCCGGCAGGAAAACCGACGCTATCTCCCGGCTCCAGCTTCCAGAGGTAGCCGTTAATCCATACTTCAGGATAGCCGTCCAGCACATAGATGAACTCTTCTTCATCGCTTTCCGCATGCGGATAAGAGGTACGACGCCCGGGCGGCAGACGCTCATGATGGATACCCAGACGATTCAATCGCAGGCCACGCGCCAGCGGTGCACCGATGGAGAAAAGCTCAGTACTGTCGGGATAGGTGGATTCATCCGCACCTTCCAGTTCACGCCAGTGTCGAATGCAATCAGGTCGTTTCATTGGTTTCTCCCGAAAATGAGATGCATCAGGGTATAGCATAGGCTAGTGGGTCTCGGCGTTTTACCTGTATCGTGATAAAGTAACAGCTTCAGATTCACGCAACCAGAGGACGCTCATGGATAAGACTACTTCGCAACAAATGTTAGCGCATGCTGAAAAGCTATGTGCGCAGCGTGGCGTGCGCCTGACCCCACAGCGCCTTGAAGTACTGCGTTTGATGAGCCTGCAGCAAGGGGCAATCAGCGCCTACGACCTGCTCGATCTCCTGCGTGAAAAAGAACCTCAGGCGAAACCACCGACGGTGTACCGGGCGCTGGAGTTTTTACTGGAGCAAGGGTTCGTACATAAAGTGGAATCCACCAATAGTTACGTGCTGTGCCACCTCTTCGATCAGCCAACCCACAGTTCGGCGATGTTTATCTGTGACCGCTGCGGCAGCGTCAAAGAAGAGTGTGCGGAAGGCGTCGAAGATATTATGCATACACTGGCAGCAAGAATGGGGTTCGCTCTGCGCCACAACGTCATTGAGGCTCACGGACTGTGTGCCGCCTGCGTTGAGGTCGAATCCTGCAGCACGCCGGATCACTGCCATCACGACCATACCATCCAGATCAAAAAGAAAGCCCGCTGAGGCATTAGCCGCAGCGGGAATCAAGGCAGTATATCTTTAGAGCAAGCAATAACAGTGGGTTAAAACATAAAGCTTTCTCTACCAGCGATAATCGTTTTTAGTTTCCCAGTCGGTCACTTCTTTCTCAGCCTGGTCTTTAGCGTAACCATAACGCTCCTGAATTCTGCCAACGAGCTGGTCGCGTTTACCATCAATGACCGTCATGTCATCGTCGGTCAGCTTGCCCCATTTTTCTTTCGCTTTACCTTTAAACTGTTTCCAGTTACCGCCGATTTCGTCTTTATTCATCATGCAATCCTCATCGTTCGGTGAATGAACAGCCCGCTGTGTGACGGACATGGCTTAACTATAGATGAGTATTCTGAGTAAGATTTATTATTCGGAATCTTTAACCAGCAGATGAATAAAATGCACTACGAAAACCAGGTTCCACGCTGCCAGTGCCGCTGCCAGATGACCGCCAGGGAAACGCCGCGCAGGGCGAGAAATACCGTCAGCGCCAGCCACAGACCGTGGTTACCGAGCGCCGGTACCGTCAACAGCGTCAGGGCAAACCCTGCCGCCGCTACCGCCATGCTGTTGCGCATCTCCGCGCCGCGCGTCGCGCCGATAAACATGCCGTCCAGCAGGTAACACCAGACGCCAATGACCGGCAGTATCATCTGCCAGATCAGATAGCGGTCGGCCAGGTGCTGCAACGAAGAAAGCGAGGTGAGCAAAGCAATAATCTGTTCACCGGCGAGGGAGTAAATCACTGCAAAGGCCAGCGCCACCATCCCTGACTGGCGGCAGGCCGCATGCCAGACGGCAAGCAGTTGGCTGTCGTCGCGCGCGCCGTAGGCCTGCCCGGAGTGAGCCTCAACGGCGTAGGCAAAGCCGTCCAGCGCGTAGGCGGTAAAGGTCAGCATCGTCATAAGTACCGCATTGACCGCGACAACATCGGCGCCGAGGCGGGCGCCAAATACCGTCACCGCCCCGAAGCAGAGCTGTAGCAGCAGCGAGCGCAGCATGATGTCGCGATTCAGCGCCAGCAGACGGCGTATATCGCCACGCCAGGCGTTCTTCAGCATCGACAGGGAAACGCCGCGCAGCGCCAGCACGCGTCTCGACATGAGCAGGCCAATAAAGAGGGTGACGTATTCCGCCGTGACCGTCGCCAGCGCAGCTCCCTGCACGTTCATATGCAGGCCCATCACTAGCCATAAATCGAGCACAATGTTGAGGACGTTGCCGATCACCAACAGGATCACCGGCGCTCTGGCGTACTGCACGCCCAGCAACCAACCCAGCAGGACCAGATTCGCCAGCGATGCCGGTGCGCTTAGCCAGCGGATCTCAAGGAAACGTCGAGCCTGTTCGAGCACGGCTTCGCTACCGCCGACGATATGCAGCGCCAGGTCTATTAACGGCATCCGCAAGAGAACAATCGCCGCCCCGGCGGCCAGCGCCAGACCCAGCGGTTGCACCAGCGCACGCGCCAGCCGTTGCGGATCTTTTGCGCCAAACGCCTGCGCAGTCAGCCCGGTCGTACTCATTCGCAGGAACAAAAGCAACATAAAGAGGAAGCTGGTCGCCGTTGCGCCAACCGCCACGCCTCCCAGATAAACCGGGCTGTCGAGGTGGCCAATAACAGCGGTATCCACCAGCCCCAGTAGCGGAACGGTGATATTGGAGAAGATCATGGGCAGCGCTAAGCGCCACAGGGCTTTGTCAGCGGCGTTAAAAAGCATGGAGAAAGAGCCCAAATGAGGAAAAACAGCGCGGCATCATGCAACAGATAATGATGCCGCGAGATGAAGAGATTACTGCCAGTTGCCGTTGCGGATAACTCCGACGGCCAAGCCTTCAATAGTAAAACTTTGCTCGCGAAGATCCACCACGATCGGTGAGAATTCGCTATTCTCAGGCAGCAGTTCAACGATATTACCCTGTTTTTTCAGACGCTTCACGGTAACTTCTTCGTCAATACGCGCCACAACCACCTGGCCGTTGCGCACATCCTGAGTTTTATGTACTGCCAGCAGGTCACCATCAAGAATACCGATATCTTTCATTGACATACCGCTGACACGCAGCAGAAAATCAGCATTCGGCTTAAACATGGCCGGATCGACCTGATAGTGGCCTTCAATATGCTGTTGCGCCAGCAGCGGCTCACCTGCCGCGACGCGGCCAATAAGCGGCAGACCCGTTTCTTCTTCCGTCAGCAGACGAATACCGCGGGAAGCACCAGAAACGATCTCAATTGCGCCTTTACGCGCCAGCGCTTTCAGGTGTTCTTCCGCCGCGTTTGGGGAACGGAATCCCAAGCGCTGAGCAATCTCCGCACGCGTTGGCGGCATGCCCGTCTGGCTGATATGATCCCGAATGAGATCAAACACCTCTTGCTGCCTGGTCGTTAACGCTTTCATTCCGCCCCCTGGGTGTATATACAGTTATGCTGTGAGTATATACAGCTAACTGTGATTTTGGAACCACATTTCACGCAAAAACCAGGTGTTTCTTTCCGTTTTGCGAGCAGCGACGACAGGACTTAGCGGTAGTTTGCCCACAAAAGCATTCCCCACGTGCTCAACGCGATGATAATCGCCAGCAAAACCGCCGCAGAGCCCATATCTTTCGCTCGCCCCGAAAGCTCGTGATGTTCAGGGCCGATACGGTCAACGACCGCCTCAATCGCGCTGTTGATAATTTCGACTATCATCACTATCAGTACCGAGCCAATTAACATAACCCGCGTGAGGGCATCAACGTCTAACCAGCAGGCTATCGCCACGGCAATAATGGCCGCGATGCCTTCCTGGCGAAATGCGGCCTCATTGACCCACGCCGCCCGAAATCCTTTCCAGGAATACCCTGCCGCTTTAATAATTCGAGTGAATCCAGTGGTATTATTGGCCATCAAAAAACCTTTTTATGTAAATAACGTCAATGAGTGTACGCGTTTGCCGCGTTACAACGGAAATTTTGCGCACTTTCTGTTATTCTTGCGGCGCATTTGCATGATTAACCAGAGGCTTCACATCGTCTATGTCTGGCTGGCAACGAATTTACTATAAATTACTCAATTTACCATTAAGGGCGCTGGTAAAAAGCAAGTCAATTCCGGCACAACCTGCTCAGGAATTAGGCCTTGATACCTCGCGGCCCATTATGTACGTCCTGCCCTACAATTCGAAGGCGGACCTGCTGACGCTGCACGCGCAATGTCTGGAACATGAGTTACCGGACCCACTGGAGCCGCTGGAAATCGATGGCGCTCTGCTTCCGCGCTACGTATTTATCCACGGCGGACCGCGCGTGTTCACCTATTACACGCCGAAAGAAGAGTCTATCAAGCTCTTTCACGACTATCTGGATTTGCACCGCAATCATCCCGATCTTGACGTGCAAATGGTGCCGGTTTCGGTGATGTTCGGTCGCGCGCCGGGGCGTGAAAAAGGCGAGGTCAACCCTCCTCTGCGCATGCTCAACGGCATTCAAAAATTCTTCGCCGTCCTGTGGCTGGGCCGCGACAGTTTTGTGCGTTTTTCGCCTTCGGTCTCTCTGCGTAAGATGGCGGACGAACACGGGACCGACAAAACTATTGCTCAGAAACTGGCCCGCGTGGCGCGCATGCACTTCGCTCGCCAGCGTCTGGCGGCCGTCGGCCCGCGCCTGCCTGCACGCCAGGATCTGTTCAATAAATTGCTGGCGTCGAAAGCTATTGCCCGCGCGGTAGAAGACGAAGCGCGCAGCAAGAAAATTTCCCATGAAAAGGCGCAGCAAAACGCTATCGCCCTGATGGAAGAGATCGCAGCGAACTTCTCCTACGAGATGATCCGCCTGACCGACCGCGTGCTGGGCTTCACCTGGAACCGTCTGTATCAGGGCATTAACGTGCATAACGCCGAGCGCGTGCGCCAGCTGGCGCACGAAGGCCACGAGATAGTCTATGTCCCGTGCCATCGCAGCCATATGGACTATCTGCTGCTCTCTTACGTTATTTATCATCAGGGTCTGGTGCCGCCGCATATCGCTGCTGGCATCAACCTGAACTTCTGGCCCGCCGGGCCGATTTTCCGTCGCGGCGGCGCGTTCTTTATTCGCCGCACGTTCAAGGGCAATAAGCTCTATTCGACGGTATTCCGCGAATATCTCGGCGAGCTGTTCAGCCGCGGCTATTCGGTGGAGTACTTCGTTGAAGGCGGGCGTTCACGTACCGGACGCCTACTGGATCCGAAAACCGGCACCCTGTCGATGACCATCCAGGCGATGCTGCGCGGCGGTAATCGCCCCATCACCCTGGTGCCGATTTACATCGGCTACGAGCACGTGATGGAGGTCGGCACCTATGCCAAAGAGCTACGCGGCGCGACGAAAGAGAAAGAGAGCCTGCCGCAGATGCTGCGCGGCTTGAGCAAGCTGCGAAATCTCGGCCAGGGCTACGTTAACTTCGGCGAACCCCTGCCGCTGATGGCCTGGCTGAACCAGCATGTGCCGGACTGGCGCGAGTCTATCGACCCTATCGAAGCGGTTCGCCCTTCCTGGCTGACCCCGACGGTGAATAATATCGCCTCGGATCTGATGGTACGCATCAATAATGCCGGCGCGGCAAACGCCATGAATCTGTGCTGTACTGCGCTGCTGGCATCACGTCAGCGTTCACTGACCCGAGAGCAGCTCACCGAACAGTTGGAGTGTTATCTCGCCCTGCTGCGCAACGTGCCGTACTCAGCGGATGCGACCACGCCTGCTGCTTCAGCCAGCGAGCTTATCGACCACGCGCTGCAGATGAACAAGTTCGAAGTCGAGAAAGACACGATTGGCGATATCATCATTCTGCCGCGCGAGCAGGCCGTACTGATGACCTACTACCGCAACAACATCGCCCATATGCTGGTAATGCCGTCGCTGTTAGCCGCCATCGTCACTCAGCATCGTCATCTTACCCGTGCCGAAATATTGCGTCATGTTGAGATGTTCTATCCGTTCCTGAAGGCCGAGCTATTCCTGCGTTGGGAAAAAACGGAGCTGGCGGGCGTCGTCGATGCGCTGATTGCCGAGATGCAGCGTCAGGGTCTGATCGTCCTGAACAACGATGAGGTGAGCGTTAATCCGTCTCATGCCCGTTCTCTGCAGTTGCTGGCCGCAGGCGCGCGCGAAACGCTACAGCGCTACGCCATCACCTTCTGGCTACTGAGCGCTAACCCGTCAATCAACCGCAGTTCGCTGGAAAAAGAGAGCCGCACCGTGGCGCAGCGTCTGTCCGTTCTGCACGGCATCAATGCACCGGAGTTCTTCGATAAGGCGGTGTTCAGCACGCTGGTGCTGACCCTGCGTGACGAAGGCTATATCAGCGATACCGGGGACGCCGAGCCGGAAGAGACGTTGAAGATCTACCGCATGCTGGCGGATCTGATTACCTCTGATGTGCGTTTAACGATTGAAAGCGTTACTCAGGATGAAGCATAACATTTGAAAAGGTATCCCGGCTAAGGCGTTTACGCCGCAAGCCGGGGAAACCACAATGCTACTGCATATATCCCATCGCCAGGCCGAGAAACAGCACCAGCCCAACGTAGTTATTATTCATAAACGCCTTAAAGCAGTCATCGCGTTCGCGTTTAAATATCAGCTTCTGCTGCCAGGCAAACAGCGCCGCGGCAATCAACAACGACCAGTAATACTCCCAGCCCAGCCCGCTCAGCCAGCCTACTGCCGCCATCAGGGCCAGCACCCCCACCTGCAAAATAGCGATGATTACGCGATCGTTGTCGCCAAACAGAATCGCTGTCGACTTGATACCAATTTTTACGTCATCATCGCGATCGACCATCGCATATTGAGTGTCGTAGGCCACCGCCCACAGAATATTGGCGAGAAACATCAGCCAACAGCTCAGCGGTAGCGATTCACTCATTGCTGAAAATGCCATCGGGATCGACCAGCCAAATGCCGCGCCCAGCACTACCTGTGGCAGGTGGGTGTAGCGTTTCATAAACGGATAGACCCATGCCAGCGCCAGCGCCGCTATCGACAGCAGAATGGTCATGGTGTTCAGGGTCAGCACCAGCAGGAATGAAAGCACCACCAGCACGACAAACAGCGTGCGCGCCTCTTTTTCACTAACGTCGCCGCTCGGCAGCGGGCGGTGGGCGGTACGTTTGACGTGACCGTCAAACTTGCGATCGGCATAGTCGTTTACCACGCAACCTGCGGCGCGCATCAGCCAGACGCCGACGACAAAAACGACAAGGATCCATAACGGCGGTATCCCCGGCGTCGCCACCCACAGCGCCCACAGCGTCGGCCATAGCAGCAGCAGCGCGCCGATCGGTTTGTCAGTACGCATCAGGCGGTGAAACGCCAGCAGCTTGTTCTGCGTCAGACTCCACTCCATTTCATTTTCCTCTCAATACAACGGCGATGCAGGCAAAAACAGTTCCGTCAGCAGCAGCGGTTTGCCGCTCAGCCGGAGGCGGGAACGACGCCCCCAAAGCTCTGCATTACGACCAATTTCAATGAAATCGCGGGTTAGCGTCGATGAGGTGAACAGATAGCGTCCCAATGGTGTTTGTCCCAGCTGTTGCAACGCCAGTTCGGGGCCGCTGAGCGTTGACTCCGGCACGATAGTGCGGCCAGCAAGCCAGGGTTCGCCATTGGCGCAAAGGATGATTTCCCGCAGCCAGTAGCGGGGTTCGCCAGGTAACAGGGGCTCCTCATCTGCCAGCGCTTCGCGCCCAACAAAGCCTTCGTTAACGATTATTACGCTGACTTTCTTACCCTGTTGCTCAAAGCGTTTAGTCATTGAGTCTTCCAGCAATAGCCAGTCGCGCAGGTGCGCGTCCATCTGAGGCATTGCGGCAAAATAATGCAGCGCACGCAGTTGCGTAAGCGCAGGATGTGTCATGCCTGAATCTCCGGTACAAAACGTAGAGGTATTGTATCGCAGAATGAGATATCAGGGGCGGGCAAACGTCAATATACGATCATCCACGCAACAACTGTGCAACAGAAGTTGTCACGCGATAAAAAAAAGTGCGCCCGAACGGACGCACCTAAAGGCTATGCCTAAACATCAGCATTGTGGGGAGACGGTCACCCCTTGCCTTTTACACTGCTGATAAAGGTGGAACGAGCAGATTTCGAGCCGAGGCGTTCAGCTTCGTTCATCAATTTCAGGGCTTTATCAATATCGCCTTTCGCAACCGCCTGTTTAATGCCATTGTTGAAATAGGTTTCGGTATCGTCGAGCATCGGTTCGCTTTTCGCCGCCGGAGCCGGAGCCGGAGCGGCGACCGGCGCTGCAGTATTACCAACGGTTACCGGGCCATTGCCGGAGGAACCAAATAACGGCCCCACCAGTACGCTGGAGGCACTACTGGTTTTCACTTTTAACTTCAGCACGCCATCGGTGGTGTGTCGGGCAATCGGATCTGGAATATCCGGCACGGCATTACCCGCGCCTTTGGCGTAAGCTTTCGCCGGATCCAGCAGGGTGGTCGTTTGTTGTAAATCTTTTTCCGTCGTAAAAACCAGCACATAAAGCTTCTGCTGCCCTAACGCCGGAGTCAGGCGCATAACCCCTTCAAGCCGATCCGCGGTCATCACGCCGGGCTGCTGATAGGTAAAGTAACTGCTGGGGAAAAACGCTGCTGGCGTCATATTTTGGTCAAGAATCAGGACGTTTGGCGCAAAAATCTGTTTTTGCTTATTCAATTCACTGCTGAGCGTCAGGGTCAGCTCGCCAATATTCGCCGGAACGCTCCAGGCCGCAACCGGACCAGAGATACCGGCAACATCCAGGCGCTGCCCTCCCGTGAGTAAATCAACGGACTGTGTTTTAGATTGATCGACTGGCGTCCAGACTAACTGCTGCAGGGCAGCACCGGGGATCGCAGGGGCTGCGCTGGTGTTTTGCGGAACAAAGTTGACGTCGGCAAGGCTAATTCCTGGCGCACATGCCAACATCCCTGCGGATAAACACAGGGCGACGAGAGTTTTCTTCATTTTCATTGTTCTCACCTCGGATAGCATAGGTTTAGCGGTGGCCAGGCAATAGCGCGCTAATCCTGAATAATCAGGAGGGGCCTAAGCCCCTCCGTGTCACTACATAATTACAGTGGTGTTACCACCAAACTTCCATCTGCGCACCGAAGGTCACTTCGCTGTCGCTACCGCGGCTGGAGGTATAAGCCCCGTTACCGCTGCTGTCTCTAGTCTGCAGACCAGAGGCGTTGCTGTAACCCCAGTTTTCATCCCATTTCGCGTAGGTCGCGAAAATACGGATCGCCGGGCGAGACCAGACGCTGTTACCTGCCTGCCATTGCTGGGCCAGGGTAATTTTGTACTGGTTGTTGTTTTCGCTGGTGCGCTGGGATTTCACGTTGTCGTAGCCAATTTCCAACTGGGTGCTCATGATCGGCGTCCATTTGTACATTGGACGGACACCGACGGTGTACCAGGTCGAACCGTTGTTGCTATCCAGATCCACATCCTGGTACATCGCAACGTACATCAGGCCCCAGTCATCGTTAAAGTCCATCGCACCGTGATCCAGAACGCGGATCATGCTGCCGTTGTTATCAATGCTGGTACCCTGGGAGTGACCGCTGTTCCAGGAAGTCATAGAGTCAGTTGCATACTGAACAACGAACTTGTTGAAACCGCCCCAGATAGACTGCGTATGTTCACCGGTGAACATCCAGCCGTCTTTTGATGCGCCATCAGCAAGATGATAATCATCACGTGGATTGGCGCGGCCATAATCCACGCCTAACTCCAGGACGCCACCCGGGTTGGTTTCCAGCCCGGCCAGACGCACGTCAAAGACATCGTTTGCGGTTTTAGCTGCAAATTTCTTGGTGTCATCGCTGGAGAAAGTGTAAGAACCGCCGCTTTCTGAGTTACGCGTAGCTGCCAGAGAGAGTTTACCGAAGCCGAGGTCGATGTTTTCCAGACCGGCGCCCGGACCGGAGATATCCCAGTAGTAGAAGTCGATCATGTGAACGTCATGACGCTGGTAGAAGCGCTTACCGGCCCACAGAGTTGAACCCGGCAACCAATCAATCAGGTTTTTACCCTGGATATTAGCTTCACGAAACGCCGGAGAGGTACTTTCCCAGTCATCTTCCTGATTTACGGAATAAGCGACGTTAGTATCGAAATAAAAACTCTTATCACCTTCTTTCCATAACTCCTGGCCCAGTTTCAGTTCCGCATAGGTTTCACATTCGTTACCGAGACGGTATTTGCTTTGAGCGCCTGTAGCTTTAAAGCACTGTTGCTCACCGCCGCTGCCGGTCCAGCCAATACCTGAACGAGCATAACCGTGGAAATCAACGGCCAGCGCCTGAGCAGACATAACGCCTGCCGCAACGGCGACCGCCAGTGGAAGTTTGCGCAGAGTAATCATCATTCTATCTCCTGAGATCATTGCTTTTCTTTGAACGCTTCGCCTGTTGTTGCGCCTGTTTTGCGACGCTGCAGGGTGCACGCTTTTTTTAATGGGAAGCCTTACACGCCCGGCTCTTTATGCTGCCGGCGACAAGCGGTGCCATCCTCACGGAATAAATGGCAGCGCTCCGGCGGCAAACCGATGGCGAATGTGGCTCCCTCTTCTACCAGCACCACGTCGTTCTGGCGGTAAACCAGGTTTTGACGGATGGATGGGATCTGAATATGTATTTGCGTTTCGTGGCCGAGCTGTTCGACCACCTGAACTTCACCTTCGAGGGTGACGTCGGCGATATCGCTGGGCAGTAAATGTTCCGGGCGAATACCTAAGGACATGTTGGCGCCGACCTGAACGCGTGAGCTATCCACCGGCAGCCAGACTTGCTGACGGTTCGGCAGCTCCACCTGCACCTGCTCGATGGCGATAGCGGTAACTTTAACCGGCAGGAAGTTCATCTTCGGCGAGCCAATAAAGCCCGCGACGAAACGATCCGCCGGGTAGTGATAGAGTTCGAGAGGCTTCCCGACCTGCGCGACGCGACCCGCGTCCAGCACCACAATCTTGTCGGCAAGGGTCATCGCTTCGACCTGGTCATGGGTCACGTAAATCATCGTGCGGCCAAGGCGCTTATGCAGACGGGAAATCTCAATGCGCATCTGTACGCGCAGCGCGGCATCAAGGTTAGAGAGAGGTTCATCCAGCAGGAAAACGCGTGGTTCGGCCACCAGGGTACGACCAATCGCCACGCGCTGGCGCTGACCGCCGGAAAGCGCTTTCGGTTTACGTTCCAGCAGATGAGCCAGCTGCAAGACTTCCGCTACCTGAGTAACCCGTTGGTTAATCAAATCTTTTTTTGCACCAGCCAACTTGAGGCCAAAAGACATGTTTTCTGCGACAGAAAGGTGAGGGTAAAGTGCATAAGACTGAAACACCATCCCGATGCCGCGTTCGGCAGGCGGAACGTCATTCATTCGGGTATCACCAATCAGCAAATCACCGCTGGTCACCGTTTCCAGCCCGGCAATCATACGCAGCAAGGTGGATTTGCCGCAGCCTGATGGCCCAACAAACACGACGAACTCCCCATCCTGGATCTCGAGATTGATATCTTTTGATACCACCACGTCTCCCCAGGCTTTCGTTACATTTTGTAGCTGTACGCTCGCCATGCCCTTCTCCCTTCGTTACAACCTGTCACTTAACGACACATTCAAGATGGGCTGACTATGCAGCATTCATTGATATGGAAAATCCTCCACCCCCGGCTTTTTTATGGGGGAGGAGACGGGAGGATGAGAGATAGCGTCTCGCCGTCAGAGGGAACGAGCAGAAGCCTTTTTCGTGATGTAGCCCGCAAAAATGCCCTCCTTTTTATGTGCCCTATGACTCATAACCGGCATTTTTGTAATGGAGATCACATAAATGGGGTATGGGGCGTAGACATGGGGAGGATGGAAAGGGGTTGTTAAAAAAGGAAACTCATCACCGTTAAGCCACTCAAGTGTATCCACGAGCACATCACCAAACACGAGCACATCACCAAATAGGACGGGTATATGAAAATCAAAACTGGCGCTCGCATCCTCGCGCTGTCTGCATTGACCACGATGATGTTTTCCGCCTCTGCCCTTGCAAAAATCGAAGAAGGTAAGCTGGTTATCTGGATTAACGGCGACAAAGGTTACAATGGCCTCGCTGAAGTGGGTAAAAAGTTTGAAAAAGACACTGGCATTAAAGTGTCCGTAGAACATCCGGACAAGCTGGAAGAGAAATTCCCACAGGTTGCCGCGACCGGCGACGGTCCTGATATCATCTTCTGGGCTCACGACCGTTTCGGCGGCTATGCGCAGTCCGGCCTGCTGGCGGAAATCACCCCAGAGAAAGCTTTCCAGGACAAACTCTATCCGTTCACCTGGGATGCAGTACGCTATAACGGCAAACTGATTGCCTACCCGGTTGCCGTCGAAGCGCTGTCGCTTATCTATAACAAAGACTTGATGCCAAACCCGCCGAAAACCTGGGAAGAGATCCCGGCGCTGGATAAAGAACTGAAAGCGAAAGGTAAGAGCGCGCTGATGTTCAACCTGCAAGAACCGTACTTCACCTGGCCGCTGATTGCCGCCGCTGGCGGTTACGCGTTCAAGTTTGAAAATGGTAAGTACAACGTTAAAGACGTAGGCGTGGCTAACGATGGCGCGAAAGCGGGCCTGACCTTCTTGGTCGACCTTATCAAGAACAAGCACATGAACGCCGACACCGACTACTCCATCGCAGAAGCGGCATTCAACAAAGGCGAAACCGCGATGACCATCAACGGCCCGTGGGCATGGTCTAACATCGATAAGAGCAAGGTTAACTACGGTGTTACCCTGCTGCCGACCTTTAAAGGCAACGCCTCCAGACCGTTCGTTGGCGTTCTGAGCGCCGGTATTAACGCCGCCAGCCCGAACAAAGAACTGGCGAAAGAGTTCCTCGAAAACTACCTGTTGACCGACCAGGGTCTGCAATCCGTGAATAACGATAAACCGCTTGGTGCCGTTGCGCTGAAATCCTTCCAGGAAAAACTGGAAAAAGATCCGCGTATTGCAGCCACCATGGCGAATGCCAAGAACGGCGAGATCATGCCGAATATTCCGCAGATGTCCGCCTTCTGGTATGCCGTACGTACCGCAGTGATCAACGCAGCTAGCGGTCGCCAGACCGTTGAAGAGGCGCTGAAAGACGCACAGGCTCGTATCACCAAGTAATACGGTTTCCCTTATTTCTTAGGGAATAAGGTTTGTTGAATACGTTGTTACACGAAATCATTCGCGCTACATCGAGGCGGCAAGGATGTAAATCCCCAGGAGCTTACATCAGTAAGTGACTGGGGTGCGCATCCGCAGCCAACAAAGAGGTAGCGCGAAGGATAAAGTGTAAAGAGGATGATCCCCATGGATGTCGTGAAAAAGAAACACTGGTGGCAAAGCCCGCAGCTCACATGGTCTGTGATCGGCTTGCTGTGCCTGCTGGTGGGTTACCTTGTTATTTTGATGTACGCCCAGGGGGAGTACCTGTTTGCCATCATGACGCTGATTTTAAGCTCGGTTGGCCTGTATATTTTTTCCAATCGCAAGGCCTATGCCTGGCGCTATGTTTATCCGGGTCTCGCCGGGATGGGACTGTTTGTCCTGTTCCCGCTGATCTGCACCATCGCTATCGCTTTCACTAACTACAGCAGTACTAACCAGCTGACCTTCGAACGTGCCCAACAGGTGTTGATGGACCGCTCATTCCAGGCGGGAAGATCCTACAACTTCGCGCTTTATCCGGCGGGAGATGAGTGGAAGCTGGCGCTTACCGATAGCGAAAGTGGCAAAAACTATCTTTCCGACGCCTTTAAATTTGGCGGCGAACAGAAACTGACCTTAACAGAGACTGACACCCTGCCGGAAGGCGAGCGCGCCACGCTGCGCGTTATTACGCAAAACCGTACCGCCCTGAACCAGTTGACCGCCGTGCTGCCGGATGAAAGCAAAGTCATTATGAGCTCCCTGCGTCAGTTCTCCGGTACTCAGCCGCTGTACACACTGGCCAATGACGGCACGCTGATCAACAACCAGAGCGGCACGAAATATCGTCCCAATGACGAGATCGGTTTCTATCAGGCGATCAACGCCGACGGCAGTTGGGGCAGCGAAAAGCTAAGTCCGGGCTACACCGTGACCATCGGCTGGGATAACTTCACTCGCGTGTTCCAGGATGAAGGTATTCAGAAACCGTTCTTCGCGATTTTCGTCTGGACGGTTGTCTTCTCTGTTCTGACCGTTATTCTCACCGTTGCGGTCGGCATGGTGCTCGCCTGTCTCGTACAGTGGGAAGCCCTGAAAGGAAAAGCGATTTACCGCGTACTGCTAATTCTGCCTTATGCCGTACCGTCGTTTATCTCGATTCTGATTTTCAAAGGGTTGTTCAACCAGAGCTTTGGTGAGATCAATATGATGCTCAGTGCGCTGTTCGGCATCAAGCCGGCCTGGTTTAGCGACCCGACCACCGCGCGCACCATGGTTATCATCGTCAACACCTGGCTGGGCTATCCGTACATGATGATCCTGTGCATGGGTCTGCTGAAAGCGATTCCTGACGATTTATATGAAGCCTCGGCAATGGACGGCGCCACTCCGCTCCAGAACTTCTTCAAAATTACGCTGCCGCTGCTGATCAAGCCGCTGACGCCGCTGATGATCGCCAGCTTCGCCTTTAACTTTAACAACTTCGTGCTGATTCAGCTGTTGACCAACGGCGGACCGGACCGACTCGGCACCACCACTCCGGCTGGCTATACCGACCTGCTGGTGAGCTATACCTACCGTATCGCCTTTGAAGGCGGTGGCGGTCAGGATTTCGGCCTCGCGGCGGCTATCGCCACGCTGATCTTCCTGCTGGTAGGCGCGCTGGCGATTGTTAACCTGAAAGCCACACGTATGAAGTTTGATTAACTGGAAAGACCAGGCGTCATTGGCGCAGCCAGTTTAAACTCGGCCAGCGCGCAAGAACCGGAGCGTACACGTAGTATGTGAGGGTTCTGAGCACTGCCCGAGTTCAAAATGACAAGCAAAATAGCCTGGAGCGGTATTAAGGGGAGTAAAAAATATTATGGCTATGGTTCAACCCAAATCTCAGAAGCTGCGCCTGTTCACCACGCATCTCCTGTTACTGATTTTTATCGCGGCGATTATGTTCCCGCTGCTGATGGTCATCGCTATCTCTCTGCGCGAAGGTAACTTCGCCACTGGTAGCCTGATCCCTGAACGTATCTCCTGGGAGCACTGGCAACTGGCATTAGGCTTCAGCGTCGAACACGCTGATGGTCGCGTCACCCCCCCACCCTTCCCGGTCATGCTGTGGCTGTGGAACTCCATCAAGGTGGCAGGCATTACCGCTATTGGCATCGTCGCGCTCTCTACCACCTGCGCTTACGCTTTTGCCCGCATGCGCTTCCCGGGTAAAGCAACGCTGCTGAAAGGGATGCTGATTTTCCAGATGTTCCCTGCGGTTCTGTCGCTGGTGGCTCTGTATGCCTTATTCGACCGTCTCGGCCAGTACATACCGTTCGTCGGTCTGAATACCCACGGCGGCGTAATCTTCGCCTATATGGGCGGTATCGCGCTGCACGTCTGGACGATTAAAGGTTACTTCGAAACCATCGACGGTTCGCTGGAAGAAGCGGCGGCGCTGGATGGTGCTACCCCGTGGCAGGCTTTCCGTCTGGTACTGCTCCCGCTGTCAGTACCGATTCTGGCGGTGGTGTTTATTCTGTCGTTCATCGCCGCGATTACCGAAGTGCCGGTGGCCTCTTTGCTGCTGCGTGATGTGAACAGTTATACCCTTGCGGTCGGAATGCAACAGTATCTAAACCCGCAGAACTATCTGTGGGGTGACTTTGCCGCTGCGGCGGTGCTCTCTGCCATCCCGATTACCGTGGTGTTCTTACTGGCCCAGCGCTGGTTGGTTAATGGCCTGACGGCAGGCGGAGTAAAAGGTTAATTTTTTTGTCACACCCGCCCCAAATTTCAGATGGGGGCAAGATGGCAGCACCGCACGACCCCAACCGGGCGATGTTGCCATCTACCCTCAACTGAAAAAGTAAGGCAAATGCCACTGCTATCCTCAACTCTGGACCCTACATAAATTCTATTTGTGACTGTTGGTCAGCGGCCCTGAAGGCCGCTTTTTTTTACTCGCGTTTCAGGCGGTTGGAGTTGCACAGCCAGAGCGTTATCACCAGAATCAGGATCGCGGCGGAGTAAACCAGCACCGCCATAGGCGACTCATGATCGATGATAATCAGTCGCACGATAGCGGTGATGCCGATATAGACAAAATAGCGCAGCGGGAAGTGAAATCCCGACTCAAAATATTTCACAATCAGCGCGATAAATTCAAAATAGAGGAAGTAAACCACGAGTCCTTCCACCAGCTTGTACTTACTGACGGGCTCCGGGGTAAACAAGACGTGCGCCAGATGTAGCGTCTCTTTACCGAGAAAAACGATCAGGATAACCCCCAGGCACAGCAGGCCGAGATTCAAAACGGTTTGCATGGCGGTTGCAATAAAGCTCACCAACGGGCGATAAACCGGCGACATAGATTCCCCTCATAATTATGACTCCTTGTGACCTGTATAACGCAAAAGTGTGATCCAGATCGATATTATTCGTTAACTTTTTGCCATCACCGGCGTAGATGTAACAATCATTTTCCATACTGGCGGGTTAAAAAGGAAACAACCATGCTGAAAATCCGTATTGCTCGACCGGAAGATGCGGGCTTACTCAATGAAATGGGCAATGCCAGCTATCGCCACCATTTTGCTCACCTCTGGCATAACGCCGATGAAATGGAACTCTACCTGCAACAAGAGTATTCCGTGGCCTCGCTGGAACACAGCCTGGTCGATGCGCAGTGCTGTTGGTTGGTTGCTGAAGCCTCACAACCTATCGGTTTTGCTAAATACGCCTGTCGTCAGGATATTAACCCCGGTGGTCCATCCGGCACGCTGCTACATAAGCTCTATCTGCTGCCTGCTACAACGGGTCATCACTACGGCGAGCAGATTTTCCGCGCCGTTGAAACGCGGGCAAAAGATGCCGGAGAAAGCTGGCTATGGCTGGAAGTACTCGCCGCGAATACCCGCGCCCGCCGTTTTTATGAGCGTCAGGGAATGCAGTATGTAAAAGATGTCGTCTTTCATTCTACGACCCAACAAAGCACATTACATATTCTGGCCAAACCGATCTGAGAAGCAGCGGCGCGACCATTCTGGCAGTCAGTATCTGTGATGGGGTAGTGATTGGCGCGGGCAGCGTGGTGACAAAATCCATTACTGAGAAAGGCGTGTGGGCAGGAAATCCGGCAAAGCTGCTGCGGAGACGATAAAAAATGCCGGTCATATGGGCCGGCATTGAGATCGTTTTAGCGATTATGCGCGCCAGGATTTATAGCGGTTAATCAGGCCGTTAGTGGAGCTGTCATGGCTGCTCACTTCGGAACCATCTTTCAGCTCCGGCAGGATGCGGTTAGCCAGCTGTTTGCCCAGTTCAACCCCCCACTGGTCGAAGGTGAAGATGTTCATAATCACGCCCTGGGTGAAAATCTTATGCTCATACAGGGCAATCAGCGCGCCCAGGCTGAACGGCGTAATTTCACGCAGCAGGATGGAGTTGGTTGGGCGGTTGCCTTCAAACACTTTGAACGGCACAACGTGTTCCAGGGTCGCCGGGTCTTTCCCCTGATCGCGATATTCCTGCTCAACCACTTCGCGGGATTTACCAAACGCCAGCGCTTCGGTCTGCGCAAAGAAGTTAGACAGCAGCTTCGGATGGTGGTCAGACAGCGGATTGTGGGTAATCGCCGGGGCAATAAAGTCGCAAGGCACCATTTTGGTCCCCTGGTGAATCAGCTGATAGAACGCGTGCTGACCGTTGGTACCCGGCTCGCCCCAGATGATTGGACCAGTCTGGTAATCCACGGCATTGCCGTTACGGTCAACATATTTACCGTTGGATTCCATGTTGCCCTGCTGGAAGTAGGCGGCAAAACGGTGCATATACTGGTCGTACGGCAGAATCGCTTCGGTTTCAGCGCCGAAGAAATTGTTGTACCAGATACCGATCAGCGCCAGCAGCACTGGCAGGTTTTTCTCAGCCGGCGTGGTGGAGAAGTGTTTGTCCATCGCGTGCGCGCCGGAGAGCAGCTCAACGAAGTTATCGAAGCCAACAGACAGAATGATAGACAGGCCGATGGCTGACCACAGAGAGTAACGGCCGCCAACCCAGTCCCAGAATTCAAACATATTGGCGGTGTCGATACCGAACTCGCCAACCGCTTTACCGTTGGTAGAGAGCGCAGCGAAGTGTTTCGCAACGTGCTTCTCATCGCCCGCAGTTGCCAGGAACCAGTCGCGCGCGCTGTGGGCGTTGGTCATAGTTTCCTGAGTGGTAAAGGTTTTAGAGGCCACCAGGAACAGCGTGGTTTCCGGGTTCACTGTTTTCAACACTTCAGCGATGTGGGTACCATCGACGTTGGAAACAAAGTGCATATTGAGGTGATTTTTGTATGGACGCAGTGCTTCAGTCACCATAAACGGGCCAAGGTCAGAGCCGCCGATACCAATGTTCACGACGTCGGTAATCGCTTTACCGGTGTAGCCTTTCCAGTTGCCGGAGATAATGGCCCCGGAGAAGGTTTTCATCTTCTCAAGCACCGCGTTCACTTCCGGCATCACATCTTTGCCATCAACCAGAATCGGAGTATTGCTGCGGTTACGCAGTGCAACGTGCAGCACTGCACGGTCTTCTGTACGGTTAATCTTCTCACCGGAGAACATGGACTTAATGGCGTCTGCCAGGAAGGTCTCTTTGGCCAGATCCTGCAGTTTAGCCAGCGTCTCTTCGGTGATGCGGTTTTTGGAAAAATCCACCAGCATCAGATCGTCGAACGTTGCGGAAAATTTAGAGAAACGATCGCTATCTTTCGCGAACAGATCCGCGATGGTAACGTCTTTCATTTCATCAAAGTGTTTCTGTAATGCCTGCCAGGCAGTGGTCTGCGTTGGGTTGATGTTTTTCATTAGCAATACTCTTCTGATTTGAGAATTGTGACTGCGGTCGATTGTAGCGCCGGTGACGAAAAATTGTGATGATTTTTGTGTTATGCCGATGATACGCGTCAGGAACAGGATACTTTAGTGTACACCCGTCATCCTTCAAGTGGCGTTAAGGCGGCAAGGGAGTGAGTCCCAAGGAGCATAGATAGCGATGTGACTGGGGGTGAGCGACAAATCTGTCTGGAACAGATTTGAACGCCGTCTGGCGGCGGCCCGTAAGAGCGAGGCTCATGGATGAGCCGAGTAACAAAGCCAACACATAAGCAACTTGAAGTATGACGAGTATAGACCTTAATAATGACTTCCCTTTATCCACCAACAGCGCCTGTATTATACCGTACGCCCCATTGGAGGGGCATCCATCACCTCGCTATACGCAATAAGAGGTCCTTAGCTTGTTGCTATTCTGGTCAATTCCAGTAAGCATACGGCATTAATATCCATCATTATTTCCGTTGTCCAGTCATGGATAACCAACTCATCATAAACGCTGAGCGTAGGCTCTGACCGTTGGCTGATGTAAAGCATCGTATCTTCATCCCTGTCATAACGGGTCGGATGTAATCCATACTGATGATACAGAGCGCCATTTTTCTGATCAAAAACCCATTTTTTAATCCGCCAGATCCCAGGATCGTTCAGCGGTAGCTGTACGTGAAAACATTTTCTGTAATCATTAAGGAGATGCTGCTGTACTGAAAGTAGCGGATTAATAGTTACAGGGTTTAGTAATAACAACTGATGAACATTACCATTGCGGGTAGCAACCCAGTCAGGGCCAACGTCACATAGTTTTCCCTTCAACCGTTCTTTCATTGAAAGAATATGAAAAACAGGGCGTTTAGTTGTTGCGCTAAAAAATAAGGAAAGACTATTATTTTCTATGATCTGGTTATCCCTTACCTCATTCTGCTGTTCAGAATTAAGCCACAGACCTAACATGGTAACCTCTTCCGGCAAGGATAGCATCATATCCATTAATAATGCCCCCCTGAAAAAAAGGCCGTTGATCGTCAGAGTATTACCGGTAAGAGTACTCCATGACTGTAAGTACAACTGACAACCGAGTTCGTGTTTTTTTAAAAAGGAGATAACATTGTTTATTTGTTTACGAATAACTTCATTATTTTCCTGTGGTTTATACTCTGGAATATTCTGATGGTCATCATGAACATTAGGAATAATGGATAAACCGATAAAATCAATTTTTTTCAATAAATTAACTGGCGGCAAATACGCATCATTATTTTCCTGCGACCAGCTTAATCCAATTTTGCTTTGCGGAAGATGATAACGAATAGTCGTCAACCATTGTAAGAAAGTTTCACATGAGATTCCATCATTTGCTGACGTTAACTCTAAAATAAAAGACCAATTCTGTACATATTCAGTCCCCAACAAGAGATTATTATGGTGAATAAACTCAACCAACCGGTCCATACCTTGATCGGTTGGTGATAGCCTGAAAATAACGCCAACGCCTATTTTCTTAAGAAAACTGCAGGCCATGTTGAGGTTAGTCCAGGGCGACCATGTAGGATTGGATTCACCCGTGTGAATGCTGTATAAGGCGAAAATCTCCTCTAGCGGGTCGGTTATCTCGACCTGAAAATTGGGCAGTAAAGATTTCAGGCAAATTAACTGCTGCTGAACATGTTGCTTGAGCAATTCGTTAACGTTACCCACGGCGATCGCATAGCGCCTGCTTTTCAACTGACCCGCGTCCTTATTAAAAGACGGGCTGATCCTTTCTATTTTATGTGGGGAATCACTCTTTGTTGTCTGCGGATCAGAGGAAGAAGAATAGGAGAGACATGAAAACAGTACGACGGAATTGACCTCCCTGAGCTGTGAAACCTTCTCCTGAAGGATATGTTCAGCCATGGGTACAATGGAGCCTGTTTTGATGCCATGCCGCCATCTGCCCGGTGACAATCCAAAGCGTTCACGAAAAAGTACAGAGAAACGATGCATCGAACAGAAACCATTATCGCTAACGATCTGGCCTACGGAACGAGAAGTAAAGGCAATTTCTTTTACCGCATGTTCAAACCGGATATGGGTAAGGAACGTCCGGAAAGTCATCCCAACCTCGGCGGAAAACCGCCTGGATAAATGCGAACTGGTAACATGCAGCTGCGATGCAATCTGGTTCAGAGTGATATCTTCCTGATAATGCTCCCTGATCCACGAAACGGCTTTACTGATACGCGAGCTCATCTGGTTGGTCTGATTAACAGATAGGGATGTTTTAAAATACTGATGCAGGATACAAAAAATCTCTAATAAAGCGCGAATAGCTTCCAGTCTCCAGGTATCATTATTTTGTTTAAGCCACCATGTGGCGATATCCCTGATTCGTTCCGCTATTCGTCCAGCCTGACCCGGAGCCTGATACTCTTCTATATTAAAAACAGACTGGCTAAGCTCACTGGTCTGATTAAATAGCAGGAATGGAGAAATACTGATAACCGCCAGGATATTGTCTTTATCCCCGGACACCTGCCAGGCATTGTTACAATTAATCACCTGGGGCTGATTTTCCTGCATTGCCTGTATGGTTCCCCCTTCCACAGAAAGAGTGACTTCTCCTTTCAGCACCAACACGAGCTGAATTCTGTTCTCAGGGGTAAAGCACTGGCTAATGACATTAAGAAACTGTACAGAAAATGCTTCCACTTGTTCGCTCATATGCTTTCCTCTAACGCGGCAACTGGTAAGCAAAATATCAAAATATGATACTAAGAAATTTGATACTGGCGATAAAACCAACAAAAACCACACAACAAGTGTATGAATTTAAGGCATGAAAGCACCTTTTTTATACAAATCTGATGCCTCAATATAAAACGGTACATCGAAATCGTTTCACAAGGAGATTATTGATGCTTTTACAGGAATTTATTGACAATAACATGCCCCGGTATACCGAACTGCGCAGAGATATTCATCAACATCCGGAAGTCGGACTGGAAGAGTTCCGGACCAGTGATATTGTTGCTAACCTGCTGGAAGGCTGGGGTTATGACGTCACCCGCGGGATGGCAAAAACAGGGGTAGTAGGTACCTTACGTAATGGTAATAGTCACAAAGTGCTGGGTCTCCGCGCAGATATGGACGCTCTGCCTATGCAGGAAAGTTCGGGGAAACAGTGGCAAAGCGTTATTGACAGTAAATTTCATGGCTGTGGTCATGATGGTCATACCACTATCCTGTTATTTGCTGCGGAATGGCTGGCAAAAAACAGGAATTTTGACGGGACTTTGCATGTTATCTTCCAGCCAGGAGAGGAGTTGCTTTTCGGCGGCAAAATGATGCTGGATGATGGCTTATTCGCAAAATTTCCCTGTGATGCCATTTTTGCCTTGCATAATATGCCCGGCTTACCGCAGGGAAGTTTTCATTTTCGGAAGGGCGCAATGCTCTCTTCCTCAGATACTCTGCAAATCGATGTCAAAGGAATCGGCGGTCATGGTGCCATCCCTGAGAAAGCAATAGATCCTATCGTTGTTGCTTGCCATATAGTAACGGCTTTGCAAACTATCGTTTCCCGCAATATTACCCCCTTCCAGCCTGCTGTCGTCACTGTCGGAAGTATTCAGTCCGGCTCTGTGGCTAACATCATCAATGATACTGCCATACTGAAACTGAGTGTTCGTACTCTTGATCCAGACACTCGTGGTATTGTTCTCCAGCGCATTCGCGATATTGCAATCAATATAGCTGAGGGTTTTGGCGCCCAAGCGGAAGTTCATCATATACATGGTAGTCCAGTCTTGATGAATAATCCGGAAATGACAGATTTTGCCATTGATGTTGCCCGTGAATTATTTGATGAGTCACTGATTAACCCTAACTCTTCCCCCGTTATGGCAAGTGAAGATTTTGCATTTATGCTGGAAGCCAACCCTCAAGGTGCCTATTTCTTTGTTGGGGGTGGTGAAGGATGTTCCGTACATAATCCTGGATATGATTTTAATGACAAAATAATGAAACCTGCCGTTAATTTCTGGGTAACATTAACCGAAAGATTTTTGAAATAGCATCCTGTCATCACAGAACAATACGAACAAACAGTCAATAGTAATTTTACATCTGTATCATTATAAATAGTCTGCGTTGAATACTTTTTCTATTCCGGTCTCAATCTGAATAGTATATATCTTATAAAGAGGTAGCTATGAGTTCAAATAAAATTGTCTACCAGGGGAATGGTCGCCTCATTCTCGGTATAGTTTTATTAGTTTTGACATTCTGGATGTTTGCACAATCCATGCAGGCAGCCCTGATACCTATAATCTCAAAAGATTTTGGTATTACGGACGATCCGGCAAAAATGGATTTACTTAATTTTGCCGCCTCAATTACACCACTGTTTTCTGCTGCCTGTATCGTTGCTGCGGGAGGACTGGCAGATAGATTTGGACGAATGCGTTTTGCATTCATCGGGGTGGTGTTAAGTGTTCTGGGTTCCGTAACGGTCGCCCTGTCATCTAATGTGGAAATGTTAATTCTGGGGCGTGGTATTCAGGGAATATCCGCTGCATGTATTATGCCTTCGACAATTGCATTAATGAAAACCTACTTCGAAGGAAAAAAACAGGCAACCGCCCTGACATGGTGGTCGGTGGGGTCATGGGGAGGCTCCGGATTTTGCGCTATTCTTGTAGGACTGATTGAACCTTCTTTCGGCTGGCAGGCCATTTACTGGATGAGCGCTGTCGTCGCTATTATTGGCCTGTTACTGATAGCCGGTACGCCGGAGTCCAAAGCAGTTCCAACCGATAAGAAATTCGATACTCTTGGATCATCTATTTTTATCGCTTCCCTTATTGCGCTGGTACTGGCCGTTTCCAAGGGGAGGAGTTGGGGGTATGACGATATTCGTTTTCTGGGCGCAATGGCATTTGCCATAATTGGCCTTATTAGCTTTTATTTCGTTGAAAAGCGTGCGCCGGAAAAAGGTATAGCTCAGCTAGTTGATTTTTCATTATTCCGTTCCCGTGGGTATTTTGGCGCTACACTGTCAAACTTCTTACTGAATGCTATAGCTGGGGCAATGGTGATAGTCAATATTTACATGCTTCAGGGTCGCGATCTGGGAACCAGCGATGTCGCTACGATGACAATTACCTATGCTGTCGCTGTTCTGGCGCTATTACCTGTCGGGCAGAAAATTCTTTTTATCTTTGGCGGCAGATTACCGATGGTCATCGGCACTATAATCACCTTCTCCGGCGTTGTACTGATGTCATTAACCAACATTGAGGACCTTGAGCTTTACAAGATTCTGGTTATGATTGGCTATGCCATGTTTGGCCTTGGGCTAGGGATTTATGCAACACCATCGACTTTTACAGCCGTGTCTTCCGCGCCTCAGGAAAAAGCGGCTGTAGCCGCAGGAATTTATAAGCTGGCAAGCTCATTAGGAGGGGCGATGGGAGTGGCATTATCGCTCGCGGTGTACTCTGCTTTTGATGATATCCATAAAGCGGGTGCAGCTGGTCTTTGGTTAAATGTTGGATTTGGTATCCTTGCACTTATTTCTATTCTGTTTGTTATCCCACGTCAGAAAAATAATCTGGAAGCTAAACTAGCCTGACAAATCAATATATTATAGGGGATTCCCTCCATCCCCTTTTATTTTAGAGGGATAATGGACATATAGTATGTGGCGTTTATTATTGGTTTTTATTTTTTGCCTTAGCGCATTATATGGCCTCAAGGTTTCAAAACCAGTCGTCATCAAAAATACTGAAGAAAAGATTATCAGCGTAGAAAATCTGGCGCTGAGAAATAACACATGCCTTAGTAAAACAGAGACTTTACTGGTAAAAAATATCCACTTCCATCCTGATGGAGGTCATATTTACCTTATTACTTTTATGGACAAGGACGAAAACATTTTCTCAATCTCTACGAATTTTCATAAGCTAAATGACAGTGACATTTCTCATTTAAATAATTTGTTAGATGTGAATCAGTACTATGCAGTTAAATACTATGATTGTCAGAAAGAAGTAAAACGATATAATCTTGATGTTATCTATTTTTATTTACCTTAGTCGGTATTAATGCATGAGAAACCCGCCCCCTCATTCACGGGTAAGTCAACGAAGCCAAAATCTATCGTTCTTTGCCGTTTCCAGCCCCCTGGTCAAGTGGAACAAATCGGCCTGTGTCAGGAACCAACGCATTTTGATATCCATCCTGGCCCGGAGATAACGATTGGGCGTACGGTCAACGACTCGCCTCCCACCGCATTTTGTCATGCACCGGAAATTATTTGGGGTATACGCCTGTTTCCTGCCGTTATCATAAGGCTTTTTTCTGTCAGCGACTCGCGCATGAAAAATCCGCATAACCCTGACATTGACATACTTCGTCTGAAGCCTTTATATAACGGCAGTACCTGCATATGCGTAGGTATGTATGAATCGCGCATTTCACGTTACAGCAAAAAGGTATTGCAGGGGGGTATAATGTCCCGCGTTCCCTCGCAAAGTGAAAGACGTCGGTAATTGCCAGAAGAGGTGCGTTGCCCAGGTAACCGTATTGGAGGAGCCAGTCCGGGGAAAATACGTGAGGGGGAGCAACGCCGAGGTGAATAAGCGTCTGGTTACGCTCATCACCGGCCACAGGGGCTGAATCCCCTGGGTTGTCACCAGAAACGTTCGCAGTCGGGCGTTTCATACTCGCCAACTGATGCAAAGCATCGGCCAGCGGGTCTACAAGGTGGAGCACTTCTGGGTGACATCGTAGTTTGTTTATCGCTCTGCGCCCACCCTGTTTTTCGCTCTTCCCTTGTGCCATGGCTGAATAATTTGGCCTGGCTTATTAAGACATTTTGTTGCAATCCGGTTGCGTCCCGCCCACCAGGATTGGTTGTCAGGAATCGTTTTAATAAGTCAGGCCCCCTGACACGAGGTTGTTATGACAGACTTAGTTGTAGCCAAGTTCGGCGGCACCAGCGTCGCCGATTTTGATGCCATGAACCGCAGCGTAGACGTCGCGCTGCTGGATGCCAATACCCGCGTGGTGGTGCTTTCCGCCTCTGCGGGCGTGACCAACCTGCTGGTCGCCTTAGCGGAAGGCCTGGAACCTGGCGAACGTTTCGCAAAGCTCGATGCCATGCGACAGATCCAGTTCAATATTCTGGAGCGTCTGCGCTATCCGAACGTGATTCGCGATGAAATTGAGCGCCTGCTGGAAAATATCACCACTCTGGCGGAAGCCGCATCCCTGGCCAGTTCAAGCGCGTTAACCGACGAACTGGTCAGCCATGGCGAGCTCATGTCTACTCTGCTGTTTGTCGAGATCCTGCGTGAGCGCGGTATCGCTGCCCAGTGGTTCGATGTACGCAAAATTATGCGCACCAATGACCACTTTGGCCGTGCAGAACCGGATATCGCCGCCTTATCTGAACTCACCCAGCAGCAGCTGGCCCCGCGTCTTGCGGAAGGCGTGGTGATCACCCAGGGCTTTATTGGCAGCGAAGCTAAAGGCCGAACCACCACGCTTGGCCGCGGCGGCAGCGACTATACTGCCGCGCTACTGGGCGAAGCGTTAAACGCCAGCCGCGTCGATATCTGGACCGATGTTCCGGGAATCTACACCACCGATCCGCGCGTCGCGCCAGCGGCCAAACGCATTGACGTTATCGCTTTTGAAGAAGCGGCGGAAATGGCGACATTTGGCGCGAAAGTTCTGCATCCGGCAACTCTGCTTCCCGCCGTGCGTAGCGATATTCCGGTCTTCGTCGGCTCCAGCAAAGAGCCGAAAGCTGGCGGCACGCTGGTGTGCAAAAACACTGAAAACCCGCCGCTGTTCCGCGCGCTGGCGCTGCGCCGCAAGCAGACTCTGCTGACCCTGCACAGTCTGAATATGCTGCACTCGCGCGGTTTTCTGGCCGAAGTATTCAGTATTCTGGCGCGTCACCGTATCTCCGTAGATCTGATCACCACTTCTGAAGTGAGCGTGGCGCTGACCATGGATACCACCGGTTCGACTTCGGCTGGCGATACCCTGCTTACCCAGGGGCTGTTGACCGAACTTTCCTCATTGTGCCGCGTTGAAGTCGAGCAAGACCTGGCTCTGGTCGCCATCATTGGTAATGAGCTGTCGAAAGCCTGCGGCGTCGGTAAAGAGGTATTCGGCGTGCTGGAGCCGTTTAATATTCGTATGATTTGCTACGGCGCATCCAGCCACAACCTGTGCTTCCTGGTACCGGGAGCGGACGCCGAAAAAGTGGTGCAGAAGCTACACCATAATCTGTTCGAGTAATGGCGAATAAAATGGCCCGCAATCTATGCCGGGCCATTTTTAGTTTCCCATTACCGTTGTCATCAGTAATCTGTCCAACGCCCTGATATCTCCGGTCCGGCTATCCGGCAGCGCTGGCGGGATCGCGCCTCTGAGCAATTCGGACTGAATAAACGCATGCAGCAATGGACGCCGTGGGCCATATTCGGCCTCTCCTGCACGCTGTTTACGTTCCAGCAGTTCGTCTATTTCCTGACACAACCCCGTTTCCAGCTCGCTTCCCACCAGCAGTTCATCAAAGCGCATCGGCGGCACACCCTTTCCCGCCTCAACCCAGCGGACGGCCAGTAGCGGACGTAGCACGTAAAAGTACTTTTTCAGCCGCACTTGTTCACCTTGCAGATAGTCGCGAAAATTCTTTCTGGCCATCGAATAATAATGCCAGCGAGCACGTACCGGAGAAAACCAATGCGGTATGAGTCTCTTAAGCGCCTGGACAGTCGCATCATCCTGCTGATACACCACTGGTGAATCCAGCCATTCGATCAGCGTTGGGTTCGCCCCTTTCAGCAGACCCAGCGCCTTGCGCCACTCCCAGCCGCAGACGTCCAGCTCATCGTCGATGGGCAGCTCGATGACATCGCGCGGCGTGTCCACCCGCAGGTACCACTCCGGCGGATGAACATAAAGAAACCGCACATCGTAATCACTGTCCGGTGAGGCAAAGCCCCAGCCTCGACTGCCGGACTCACAGGCGTAGAGCACCCTGACGCCGTAGCGCTGCTCCACGTCTTTTAACTGCCGCCGCACCTTATGGCGTATGGCGTCATTTACACCGTGATATATCATTCCCATTATCCTTTTAGATTAACCAGGCCATGCAGCACCTGATCCAGGCCGCCAAAGACCGAGATTTTATCGATACGCTCCGTTACGCTTTTAAGCGCAACGATACAGGATTGTTTTCCATTACCTTCGCGGTGTTGAGCAGTGGCTGCGTCTTACCGTCGACTTTCAACACTCTTCAGCGAAATGACGAAAGGGTTATTGCCAGATGCGTGCCAGAAATAAAAAATGACAAAATAAATTTATATTCCATTGATTTTAAATAGTTTATTTTTCATCTCATTTTTAGCTGTTGCCGTGACGAAGTGAATTTTTTATCTTTTAATATCGATACTTATCTTTTTGGATAAATCATGAAAAAGCGTCGGGTGGTGATTGGCGTCCTCGGAACGGTGCTGGATAAACGCGGCAAGCGGGCGAATCGATTAAAAAAATGGCGGCCCACCGTTGGGCTATGCCAGCAGGCCGATTTTCCTGTCGACCGGCTGGAGCTAATCCATCAGCCGCGTGATGAAAGCATGGCGCAAAAGCTGATTGAGGATATCGCCCTGCTTTCGCCACATACCGAAGTGCGCCCGCATATAGTCGAGATAAACGATCCGTGGGATTTTGAAGAGGTCTACGCTGCGTTTCTCGACTTTGCCAGCCGCTACCGCTTTGATACCGAAAATGAAGAGTATCTGGTGCATATCACCACCGGGACTCACGTGGCGCAAATCTGCTGGTTTCTGCTGACGGAAGCGCGCTATCTGCCCGCCAACCTGCTGCAGACCAGCCCTGCGCCGAAAGGCTCAGAGGATGAAGCCGTCGCTGCCGGTATTTACTCGGTTATCGATCTGGACTTAAACCGCTATGCCGCACTCACCAGCCGTTTTCAGCGCGAGCAACAGCAGTCGATCTCTTTCCTGAAGGCCGGGATAGAGACGCGTAATACGACGTTCAACAAGCTTATCGATCGTATTGAGCGCGTGACGATCCGATCAACCGATCCAATCCTGCTTACCGGCCCGACGGGCGCCGGTAAATCCTTTCTCGCCAAACGTATTTATCAACTGCGCCAGTCGCGTCATTTAGTGGCGGGGAAATTTATGGCGGTTAACTGCGCCACCCTGCGCGGCGATAACGCAATGTCCACGCTGTTTGGTCATGTCAAAGGCGCGTTTACCGGTGCGGTTACCCCCCGCGCCGGACTGTTACGTGAAGCCGACGGCGGCGTGCTGTTTCTTGATGAAATCGCCGAGCTGGGGTTGGATGAACAGGCCATGCTGCTGAAGGCCATCGAAGAAAAAACCTTTTTCCCGTTTGGTTCGGACAAGGAGGTGCGCAGCGACTTTCAGTTGATCGCCGGAACCCATCGCGATATGCAGCAATGGGTGGCGGAAGGCCGCTTTCGCGAAGATCTTTATGCGCGCATCAATATGTGGCGCTTTGCCCTCCCCGGCCTGGCACAGCGACGGGAAGATATTGCGCCGAACGTGGAGTATGAATTACGACGACTGGCAAACCAACGGCAGACGCAGATCCGCTTCGATAAAAACGCCCGCGAACACTATCTGGCCTTTGCCTGTTCGCCGCAGGCGCAATGGCGCGGCAATTTTCGCGAACTCAGTTCATCCGTGGCGCGCATGGCTACCCTGGCCGAGCAGGGACGCATCACGCTGGCCGTTGCGCAAGAGGAGATTATGCTGTTGAAAGAGAGCTGGCAGCTCACGGCATCTTCTGCGGAAATTAAAAGGGAAATCGACTTGTTCGATCGCCGCCAACTGGAAACGGTGCTGGAGGTCTGCCAACGCAGCGCTTCGCTCTCCGAAGCCGGACGCGAGCTGTTCGCCGTCTCCCGTCAAAAAAAGGCCAACCCCAACGATGCCGACCGTCTGCGCAAGTATTTAGCGCGCTTCGGCCTAAGCTGGGAGATCGTTCGCAGCGGAACATGAACATAATTTGTTTGAATAATATTCCTTAGCACGATACACAATAACTATGGCCGGGCTCGATCCCGGCCGGTTTATAACAAGCAAACACAACTTATGTGCAAGGAAAACAATATGCTCGCCACGCTTACGCGGCTGTTCCCATTATGGGCGCTGCTGCTCTCGGTTATCGCCTATTACACGCCATCCACTTTCACTCCCGTTGGTCCGTGGGTCCCGACACTGCTAATGCTGATTATGTTCGGTATGGGCGTACACCTGAAAATAGATGACTTTAAACGTGTCCTTTCCCGCCCCGCGCCGGTTGCCGCAGGGATTTTTCTGCACTATCTGGTGATGCCGCTCGCCGCCTGGCTACTGGCACTGATTTTTCACATGCCGCCGGAGCTTTCCGCCGGGATGGTACTGGTCGGCAGCGTCGCCAGCGGTACGGCATCCAACGTGATGATCTTTCTGGCAAAAGGCGATGTCGCGCTCTCAGTCACCATTTCATCGGTTTCCACGCTGGTCGGCGTGGTCGCCACTCCGCTGCTGACGCGTCTATACGTGGATGCGCATATTCAGGTGGACGTGATGGGGATGCTGCTCAGCATTCTGCAAATCGTGGTGATCCCCATTACGCTGGGGCTGGTGGTGCACCATCTGCTGCCAAAAGTGGTGAAGGCGGTGGAGCCGTTCCTGCCAGCCTTTTCGATGGTCTGCATTCTGGCGATTATCTGCGCCGTGGTAGCAGGCTCCGCATCGCATATCGCTTCCGTAGGCTTAGTGGTGATTATCGCCGTCATCCTGCATAACACTATCGGCCTGCTCGGCGGCTACTGGGGCGGACGACTGTTTGGCTTTGACGAATCTACCTGCCGCACGCTGGCGATCGAGGTGGGAATGCAGAATTCCGGGCTTGCCGCCGCGTTGGGAAAAATCTACTTTGGCCCGTTGGCCGCGCTGCCCGGCGCACTGTTCTCGGTCTGGCACAACCTGTCCGGCTCTCTGTTGGCCGGTTACTGGTCAGGGAAGCCTATCGCCGACAAACCGTGTAAACGATAAAAGAGCGCGAATAACCCAGCTCGCGCTGCGCTGAGCCGGGCTACTGTTCATCGTCGTCTGCGGTCCGGTAGCTTGGGTAAGGTGCGTTAAGCGCCGCCTCCGGGAAAATCGTTGTGTAATTAGGCCTTCGACTTTACCCCTTTGGGGCCAGCGCAAGCGCTGTTCAAAACGGTTAACCGTTTTATCCTGCTATTTAGGGTATATCGCCAGACGACGAGTACGCGATTATTTTTTATCGCTCGCAAGGTAGGGTATATTTCGCATTTTAAACATAAAAGCATTCAAGTTTTATCAAGGCGGCAAGGGAGCGAGCGCCCAGCAGCATAGAAATCTATGTGACTGGGATAAGTGAGCGTAGCCAACGCAGAGACAACTTGAAGGATGAAGTGTTTCAGGAGACGTTATGCTGTCCGACTCATCAACCCGACTCAACAAATACATCAGCGAGAGCGGAATTTGCTCGCGCCGTGAAGCCGATCGCTTTATCGAACAAGGCAACGTTTTTATCAACGGCAAGCGCGCTACCATTGGCGACCAGGTCAAAGCTGGCGACGTGGTAAAGGTTAATGGCCGGTTGATTGAGCCACGAGAAGCAGATGATTTAGTTCTGATTGCGCTGAACAAACCGGTTGGGATTGTCAGTACCACCGAAGATGGCGAGCGCGATAACATCGTTGATTTTGTTAACCACAGCAAACGCGTTTTCCCGATCGGACGTCTGGATAAAGACTCCCAGGGACTGATTTTTTTGACCAACCATGGTGATCTGGTTAACAAAATTCTGCGCGCCGGTAACGACCATGAAAAAGAGTATCTGGTCACCGTTGATAAACTGGTGACCGATGAGTTTATCCGCAGCATGGGAGCGGGCGTCCCCATTCTCGGCACGGTGACGAAGAAATGCAAAGTCAAAAAAGAAGCACCATTTGTGTTTCGCATCACCCTGGTACAGGGACTGAATCGGCAGATCCGCCGCATGTGCGAACACTTTGGCTATGAAGTCACGAAGCTTGAACGGACGCGGATCATGAACATCAGCCTGACAGGGATCCCGCTGGGAGAATGGCGCGATCTGACCGATGATGAGCTGATTGATCTCTTCAAGCTGATTGAGAACTCTTCTTCAGAAGCGAAACCGAAGTCAAAAGCGAAGCCAAAAACGGCCGGTATCAAGCGCCCAGTAGTGGCGATTGAAAAAACCAGCAAGAACGCCCCCCGCCCGGCGTCGAACGGCAAACGCTTTACTGCGCCGGGGCGCAAAAAGAAAGGGCGTTAACGTCTGCCGCGCGTCGGCGTATTTGCCGACCAGGAAAACGAGGCCTCTGCATCCGGTTTATAAGCCTGCTGTTTTTTCAACTGGCGGGCTTTTTTTGCCTCGGCTTCGCGCTGAGCCATGAGTTTATCGATGTACTCTTTTTTCACTCTATTGGTTTCCGCGTTAGTCAGTGGACGGCCGTGGGCTATGCGCGTACGGTCGAGCAGGGTTTTTAGTTCGCGCTGTTCGCGCTCAGTCATCTCTTTTTGGGTGATGCGGGGGAGTGCCATAGTGGTGCCCTCAGTTAGCCTATGGTTGCAGTGTACGGTATTGGGGCTGTCGTCTCACGGTAAATTGTTGTGCCTCCGGGAAAACCCCGGGTCGCGGCGTAAACGCCTGCCCCGGGCCGAACCGCCAACGGCTGTGAACCTGTAACCCAGTTCAGCGCAGCGCGAGCCGGGGGTTTCAGGCGCCACCATTATGAATATTCATCCCGTTCATCATCCTCATCCGGCTGCTCCATCACGCTATAGGCCACCGAGCAGAACAACGAGTTCAGACGCTTCATATCGCCCAGTAGCGCCAGATGCAGCGTGCTGGTTTCAATACTCTGCACGTTTTGCTGATGCAGGCGGTCAACGTGCGCGTGCGAGTAACGGCGGTTCATAATACGAAAACGATGTTTGCTGCGGCGCAGGCGGCGGGCGCTCGGCACGTCGCCGGAGAAGAAGACCGACATCGCCAGCTGCAGATTGCTGAGCAGTTGATCGTAGAGCGCGTCTAGTTCTTTCAGCCCCTCCATAGAGAACGCGCGGCGCGCGGCCAGCGATTTATCGGCGATTTCGCTGCCCATTCTTTCGACGATATCCGAAGCCTGCTCGAGGTTGAGCGCCATTTCGATAATTTCCGCCCAGCGGCGGGACTCCTCATCCGCCAGCTCCTCTTTCGGCATCCGCGCCAGATAGAGCTTAATGGCGGTGTAAAGCACGTTGATATCATCCGCCATCCGCCGCAGCTCTTTCTCCTCACGCGGCTCACCGTGCATCACTTTACGCAGGCTTTCCAGCATCTGCTCCATCGCGTCGCCGATACGCAGGGTTTCACGGGCAGCACTGGCCAGCGCCAGGGCGGGCGTGTCCAGCGCCGAAGTATCAAGATGCTTCGGCTTCAGTCGCGCATCCAGCTCCGGCTCATCGCGAATCAGACGCTTACAGAGGTTCGCCATCGGTCCGGCAAACGGCACCATGGCGATACAGCGGATCAGGTTGTAGAAGACGTGGAAATAGATAACCAGTTCGGATTTTTGCAGTGGGAGCTCATCCATGACGTTTGCCAACAGATGTACAAACGGCAGGATAATCAGGCTCCCCACCAGCTTAAATAGCAGACTGCCGAGCGCAACGCGACGCGCGGCGGCATTGGCGCCGCTGTTGTTTAACATGGCCAGCAGTCCGGAGCCGAGGTTAGCGCCAATCACCAGGCACAGCGCGACAGGAAACGAAATCACGCCGGTGGCGGTTAACGTTGCGGTCAGTAGCACCGCTGCCAGGCTTGAATAGCTGATGATGGCAAACACCGCGCCGATCAGCGCATCCAGCATAATATCGCCGGTCAACGAAGCGAATATTACCTGCACGCCGTTGGCCTGAGTGATGGGATGCACCGCCTGTACAATCAGCTCCAGCGCCAGAAGAATCAACCCCAGACCAATCCCCACGCGCCCGAGCTGGCCCGCGCGCGTTTGCTTGCGCCCAAGGAAAAAAATCACGCCGATAAAAATCAGCAGCGGCGAAAGCCATGACAGATCGAAGGTCAATATCCTCGCCATCAGCGCGGTACCGACATCAGCGCCCAGCACCATCACCAGCGCAGGGGCCAGCGCAACCAGATCCTGGGCGACAAAAGAAGTCACCAGCATGGTAGTGGCGTTGCTGCTCTGGACCAGCGCGGTGACGCCGATCCCCGCGCAGAAGGCGAGCGGTTTTTTTTCCACGCTTCTACTCAGTACACTCCGCAAGCGAGCGCCATAGACGCGCATCACGCCGGTACGGACGATATGGGTACCCCACACCAGTAGAGCGACGGCGGACAACAGATGTAGCAGAGTTAACACGAAATCAGCTTCTCCTTATATTTATTCGTTCCCGAAACGCATAAATCGTTGCAGGCAGGATGGCGCTTCGCTTATCCGACGGCAACGATCGCAAGCTCCCTTCAGTATAAGGGTTTACACATAATAAAGAGACAGGGCACTCATTGAGCACCCTGTTAGTTGTAAGAAAAGATAACGGTTTGGTAGATCAGTCGGCATCGTAACCGAGGTTCGGCGCCAGCCAGCGCTCCACTTCCGCCACGCTCATCCCCTTACGCAACGCATAGTCTTCCACCTGGTCGCGCTGAATTTGCGCCACCGCAAAGTACTTGCTGTCAGGATGGCTGAAATACCAGCCGGAAACCGACGCGCCGGGCCACATGGCAAAGGATTCTGTCAGCTTCATGCCTGTGCGTTTTTCCACCTCCAGCAGTTGCCAGATAGTCGCCTTTTCGGTGTGCTCCGGGCAGGCCGGATAGCCAGGCGCCGGGCGGATCCCCTGGTAGTTCTCGCGGATCAGCTCCTCGTTGCTGAGGTTTTCATTCGTCGCATAACCCCAGTAGACCTTACGCACACGCTCATGCAGATATTCGGCAAAGGCTTCCGCCAGACGGTCAGCAATCGCCTTCACCATAATCTTGTTGTAATCATCGTGCTGCGCTTCGTAGGCGTCGGCCAGCGCGTCTTCCTCAAGGCCGCCGGTCACCGCAAAGGCACCGATATAATCCGCTTTTCCTGACAGTTTCGGCGCGACAAAGTCCGCCAGACAGTAGTTGGCAAAGCCGGTTTTCTCGGTCTGCTGGCGCAGATGATGCCCCACCGTCAGCACGTGAGTACGGGTTTCATCGCGATAGATTTCAACATCGTCGCCGACGCGGTTAGCCGGGAACAACCCCACCACGCCGCGTGGATTCAGGGCCTTCCCGGCGCTGAGCTTATCCAGCAGTTCGTTGGCATCTTTGAACAGGCGCTTAGCCTCTTCGCCCACCACTTCATCTTCCAGAATGCGCGGATACTTCCCGGCCAGCGACCAGGTCATGAAGAACGGCGTCCAGTCGATATAGTTACGCAGGGTTTCGATACTGGCTTCCACTTCCTGCACCCCCAGACGATGGGCCACCGGCGGCGTATAGCTTTCCCAGTCAAAGGCCAGATCGTTATCGCGCGCGGCCTCCAGCGTGACCGGCGGGGTGCGCGGCTTTTTACGCCCGTGCTGAATACGTACCGTTTCGTACTCTTTGCGGGTGCGGGTGACAAAATCATCGCGCTGGCTATCAGACAGTAGCGCAGCGACCACGCCGACGGTGCGAGAGGCGTTCTGCACGTAGACCGTCGGGCCACTGTAGTTCTGCTCGATTTTCACCGCCGTATGCGCTTTCGAGGTGGTTGCGCCGCCAATTAACAGCGGAATAGTAAAGCCCTGACGCTCCATCTCCTTCGCCACGTTGACCATCTCATCCAGCGACGGCGTAATCAGCCCCGAAAGACCAATCAGGTCGGCGTTAACCTCGCGGGCGGTTTTCAGGATTTTATCCGCAGGCACCATCACGCCAAGATCGACGATTTCGTAGTTATTACACTGCAGAACCACACCGACAATATTTTTACCGATATCGTGCACATCGCCCTTCACAGTGGCAATCACCATCTTGCCGTTGCTGGTGCCTTTCTCTTTGCTGGCTTCGATATAGGGTTCGAGCCAGGCCACCGCCTGCTTCATTACGCGGGCGGATTTCACCACCTGCGGCAGGAACATTTTCCCTTCACCGAACAGATCGCCGACCACATTCATACCATCCATCAGCGGGCCTTCAATGACCTCAATCGGACGCGCGGCCTGCTGGCGGGCTTCTTCAGTATCCAGCTCGATAAATTCGGTAATGCCCTTAACCAGCGAGTATTCGAGGCGTTTTTTGACGTCCCAGTTGCGCCACTCCGCCTGCTGGGCGTTGGCGGTATCGTCAGTTTTGCTGCCGCGATATTTCTCCGCCAGATCCAGCAGACGTTCGGTGCCGTCATCACGACGGTTCAGAATCACATCTTCGACTGCGTCACGCAGTTCGGCGGGAAGGTCGTCGTAAATCGCCAGTTGGCCAGCGTTGACGATGCCCATATCCATGCCACTGCGGATGGCGTAGTAGAGGAATACCGCATGGATCGCCTCGCGCACCGGGTCGTTACCGCGGAATGAGAACGAAACGTTAGAGACGCCGCCGGAGATTAATGCATGCGGCAGTTCGCGTTTGATATCTTCGCAGGCGCCGATAAAGTCCTGGGCGTAGTTGTTGTGCTCTTCAATCCCGGTCGCCACGGCGAAAATATTCGGGTCAAAGATGATGTCTTCCGGCGGGAAGCCCACCTCTTCGGTGAGAATGGTGTACGCCCGGCGGCAAATTTCAATTTTACGCGCGCGGGTATCGGCCTGGCCCACTTCATCAAAGGCCATCACCACCACGGCGGCCCCGTAGCGGCGCACCTTTTTCGCATGCTGGATAAACGGCTCAACGCCCTCTTTCATCGAGATGGAGTTAACGATGCCTTTACCCTGAATACACTTCAGGCCCTTTTCGATGACTTCCCATTTGGAGGAGTCGATCATAATCGGCACGCGGGCGATATCCGGCTCACCGGCGATCAGGTTGAGGAAGCGCGTCATCGCCGCTTCGGCGTCGAGCATCCCCTCATCCATATTGATATCGATAATCTGCGCGCCGCTTTCGACCTGCTGGCGCGCCACATCCAGCGCTTCGTTATATTTTTCTTCTTTAATCAGGCGCTTGAATTTTGCCGAGCCGGTAACGTTGGTGCGCTCGCCGACATTCACAAACAGGCTGTCATCGCCGATATTCAGCGGCTCAAGGCCGGAAAGACGGCAAGCGACGGGGATCTCCGGCAACTGGCGCGGCGGCAAGCCGGCCACCGCGCGGCTCATAGCGGCGATATGTTCCGGCGTGGTGCCGCAGCAGCCGCCGACAATATTCAGGAATCCGGCTTCAGCCCATTCGCGAATTTGCGCTGCCATCGTGTCGGCGTCGAGGTCGTATTCACCAAAGGCGTTCGGCAGACCGGCGTTCGGGTGGGCGGTGACGTAGCACTCGGCGATACGCGAAAGCTCCTGCACGTACTGGCGTAGCTCATCCGGCCCGAGTGCGCAGTTCAGGCCGAACGTAAGCGCATCGGCGTGGCGCAATGAGTTATAAAAAGCTTCGGTGGTCTGGCCGGACAGCGTGCGCCCGGAGGCGTCGGTGATGGTGCCGGAGATCATAATCGGCAGATCGATGCCCAGCGCTTCAAACTCCTCTTTAACCGCAAAGATCGCCGCTTTAGCGTTGAGGGTATCGAACACCGTCTCAATCAGAATCAGATCCGCCCCGCCTTCCACCAGCGCTTTGGTGGATTCACGATAGGCTTCCACCAGCCCGTCAAAGGTGATGTTGCGAAAGGCCGGGTCGTTGACGTCCGGCGAAATAGACGCGGTGCGGTTAGTCGGGCCGAGAACGCCTGCGACGTAGCGCGGTTTTCCCGGCGTGCGGGCGGTCCAGGCATCGGCGCTGGCGCGGGCCAGTTTCGCCGCCGTAAAGTTGATCTCCGCCGACAGGGATTCCATCTGGTAATCCGCCATCGCGATGGTCGTCGAATTAAAGGTGTTGGTTTCAATGATATCCGCCCCGGCCTCAAAATAGGCATCGTGGATAGCGGTTATCACTTCCGGTTTGCTGAGAACCAGCAGGTCGTTGTTACCCTTCAGGTCGCACGGCCAGTCGGCAAAGCGTTCGCCGCGAAAGTCCTGCTCACTCAGACGATAGCTCTGGATCATGGTGCCCATGCCCCCATCCAGAACCAGAATACGTTCTTTTAACTGCTGATGCAGTTGCTCAACTTTGCTGCTCACACTCGCTCCCGACAACGCTCAACCAGACCGAAAAAAGGTCAACAAAGCATACTCGCATAAACCTGGTGGGTGGAAAAGAGAACAGCGGGCAAGATGAGACATGTTCAGCTTCACTCATCCGATCAGTCGGGTAGGGATTGCATTATCGCCAAATAAAACGAAAATCATTTCCACGATACAGAAAAAAGGAGTCCGCGATGGCAACCCCCGTTCCCGCAAAACGCGGCAGAAAGCCTGCCTCCCCCGCCGCCACTCCGGCTGGAGGACAAGTTCAGTCCCTGACCCGCGGCCTGAAGCTGCTCGAATGGATTGCTGAATCCCACGGCAGCGTAGCGCTGACCGAACTGGCTCAGCAGGCTGGCCTGCCTAACTCCACGACTCACCGTCTGTTAACCACTATGCAGCAGCTAGGTTTTGTTCGCCAGGTCGGCGAACTGGGGCACTGGTCGGTGGGCGCCCATGCTTTCGTCGTCGGCAGCAGCTTCCTGCAAAGCCGCAATCTGCTGGCCATTGTTCACCCGATCCTGCGCCAGCTGATGGGGGACTCCGGCGAAACAGTTAACCTCGCGGTACTCGACCAGAGTGACCACCAGGCGATTATTATCGACCAGGTGCAGTGTACCCAATTGATGCGTATGTCAGCACCGATTGGCGGTAAGCTGCCAATGCATGCTTCCGGTGCCGGAAAGGCGTTTCTGTCGCAGTTGAGTGAAGATCAGATCACCAGTCTGCTGCACCGTAAAGGCCTGCACGCTTATACTCACGCCACGCTGGTGTCGCCGGTGCATCTGAAAGAGGATTTAACCCAGACGCGTAAGCGCGGCTACTCGTTTGATGACGAAGAACACGCTCTTGGCCTGCGCTGTGTGGCGTCGTGTATTTATGACGAACACCGTGAGCCGTTCGCCGCCATCTCAATTTCCGGGCCTATTTCTCGTATTACCGATGACCGCGTGACCGAATTCGGTGCCATGGTAATAAAAGCGGCGAAAGAAGTGACGCTGGCATATGGGGGGATTCGATAATAGGGACGATCTTAAATCGTACTGGCAGGCAAAATATCCTCAGGCCTGGAATTGAAGTGGCCTGAACCAGGCCACTTGTTATCCCGCCTGCTGCAGGTTGCCGTAGCGCACACAAAAGCGCTGACGGCGGCGATAGGCGTAGACATCTTCCACGTGGCCGCTACGAATGCGCGTTTGCAGTTCCCGCCAGTAATCGGCGCGCAGCAGGTCAGCGTGCATCTCTTCAAAGAGTGGCCCGATGCGCGGGTCGGCGCACAGCCAGTGGCGAAACTCTTCCGGAAAAACATCGCCCGGCGAGACGCTATACCAGGGTTCACTGGCGAGTTCATCTTCCGGATAGCGCGCGGGCGGAATTTCGCGGAAATTCACTTCCGTCATATAGCAGATTTCATCGTAATCGTAGAACACCACCCGGCCATGACGCGTAACGCCAAAGTTTTTAAATAGCATATCGCCGGGGAAAATATTGGCGGCGGCCAGTTGACGAATGGCATTCCCGTACTCCTCTACCGCATCGCGCAGCGCCTGACCGTCGACCTGCTCCAGCCAGATATTCAGCGGCACCATCCGCCGCTCAATATAAAGATGGCTGATCGCAATCTGATCGCCGAGATCGGTGATTTTCGCTCCGGCCTCGGTTTGTAACAGGGTCATCAGTTCAGGCGCAATTTGCCGTTTCTCCAGTACGAAGTTCTCAAACTCCTGGGTGTCGGCCATCCTCCCCACGCGGTCGTGCTCTTTGACCAGTTGATAACAGGCGCGCACGTGGGCAGCAGTCATCTCTTTCTGCGGCGCAAAGCGGTCTTTGATAACTTTAAATACCCGGTCAAACCCCGGCAACGTAAACACCAGCATTACCATCCCGCGGATCCCCGGCGCTTCGATAAATTGCTCGTCGCTGCGAGAAATATAGTGCAGGTATTCCCGATAGCTCTCAGTTTTCGCATGCTTCTGGCAGCCAATCGCCATGTACAGTTCGGCGGTGGTTTTACCCGGGAGAATCTCACGCAACCACTCAACCAGCGCGCCGGGCAGCGGCGCGTAAACCATAAAATAGGAGCGGGCGAAGCCAAAAACGATGCTGGCTTCGGCATGCGTCGTCAGACAGGCGTCGACAAACAGCTCGCCTTCATCGGTGCGATGAATGGGCAGAAGAAAAGGCAGCGTCGCCATCGGCATCACGAGTTTACCTACCAGCCAGGCCGCCTTGTTGCGATAAAACAGTTCATTCGCCACCTGCAGGTGCGACCGGGAGAGCAGCTCGCTGCCAAGCGCTTCCTGCAGGCAAGTGGTGATATAACCGATATCGCGTACCCTGTTTTGCCACGGCAGACGGAGAGGAAGATCGGATAACACCTTGCGCAATAACGTGTCCCAGCCGCGCTCGGGGAAGAAATCTTTGGCCAACGGGCGCGGGATAGAGCGTAAACGCCGCTCGGGCTGCGAACTGAAAATAAAAAGCCGCTCGGGAGTCAGCGAGCGGTGGTCAAACAACCGGCAATAGACGGAATTGAAAAAGCTCTCCGCAATTTCGAAGCGAGGATAATCCGGCAGCAGGTGGGTATAGTGTTCTTTTACCCGCAGCAAAAAATCGCTATCGGTATTTTTACCATCGGTAATACAGCGCAGTTGCTCGACGACCAGGCCAACATGGTGATCATAGAGATGAATACGCTGTTTCATCGCCTGCTGGACGGCATGCCAGTCAGCCTGTTCAAAGCGTTGTTGAGCGCCGGAAGTCACTTCAAGAAAACGGCCGTACTGGGCATCAAAACCCTGCAAAATAGTTTGCGCAATCAATAATTCCAGGCCACGCGTCATATCTTCCCCCTCGCCCATCCCTCTCCCTCCGGAGAGAGGGAGAGGGGGAAATTATCAGAACTGATCTTCTTCTGTTGAACCGGTTAACGCCGTGACTGACGAGGTACCGCCCTGGATAATAGTGGTGACCTTATCAAAGTAGCCGGTGCCGACTTCTTGCTGATGAGAGACAAAGGTGTAGCCATCTTTAGCCGCCGCGAACTCAGGCTGCTGGACCTTCTCAACGTAGTGCTTCATGCCCTCGCCCTGAGCGTAAGCGTGCGCCAGGTTGAACATGTTGAACCACATGCTGTGAATACCGGCCAGGGTGATGAACTGATACTTGTAGCCCATATCCGACAACTGCTGCTGGAAGCTGGCAATGGTTTTATCATCCAGTTTTTTCTGCCAGTTAAATGACGGTGAGCAGTTGTAGGCCAGCAGTTTCCCCGGATACTTCGCGTGGATCGCGTCGGCAAAGCGCTTCGCCAGCTCAAGGTCCGGGGTGGAGGTTTCACACCACACCAGGTCGGCATACGGCGCGTAGGCCAGCCCGCGACTGATCGCCTGTTCGATACCAGCATGGGTACGAAAGAAACCTTCGCTGGTACGCTCACCAGTGATGAACTGACGATCATAAGGATCGCAGTCTGATGTGATTAAATCCGCCGCATCGGCGTCAGTCCGGGCGATCACCAGCGTCGGCACACCCATAACGTCTGCCGCCAGGCGCGCGGCAACCAGTTTCTGAATCGCCTCTTGCGTGGGTACCAGCACTTTCCCGCCCATATGGCCGCATTTTTTCACCGATGCCAGTTGATCTTCGAAGTGTACAGCCGCTGCACCGGCCTCAATCATCGATTTCATCAGCTCAAACGCATTAAGCACGCCGCCAAATCCCGCTTCCGCATCGGCAACGATCGGCAGAAAATAATCGGTATAACGAGGATCGTTCGGTTCAATGCCCGCAGACCACTGGATCTGATCCGCGCGGCGGAAGGTGTTGTTGATCCGATCGACAACAGCCGGTACCGAGTTAGCCGGATAGAGCGATTGATCCGGGTACATGCTGGAAGCCAGGTTGGCGTCCGCCGCGACCTGCCAGCCAGAAAGGTAAATCGCTTCAATGCCCGCTTTCGCCTGCTGTAGCGCCTGGCCACCGGTCAGCGCACCCAGGCTGTTGATGTAGCCTTTTTTCGCTTCACCATGTAACAGTCGCCACATTTTTGCCGCGCCCAGTTGCGCCAGGGTACATTCCGGGTTGACTGAGCCGCGTAATTTCACCACGTCTTCGGCGCTGTATGGGCGGGTAATGCCTTTCCAGCGCGGGTTCGTCCACTCTTTGTTTAATTCTTCAATTTGTTGGGTACGGGTAGTCATGTGCAGATGCTCCATATTGTTATGTGGTGAATTAGGCCAGAAGGCGATAGCCCGGCAGGGTTAAGAAATCGATCAGCTCGTCGGAGGTGGTGATCTGTTCCATCAGTCGGGCAGCTTCATCAAAACGTCCGCTGCTGTAGCGGTGCTCGCCCAGTTCGTCCTGAATCACCCGCATCTCTTCAGCCAGCCACTGGCGGAACAGTGCTTTGGTTACTGGTGTGCCGTTACTGAGGGTTTTCTCATGATGGATCCATTGCCAGATTGAGGTTCGGGAGATCTCGGCCGTTGCCGCATCTTCCATCAGGCCATAGATCGGTACGCAGCCGTTGCCGGAGATCCATGCCTCGATGTACTGCACCGCCACGCGAATATTGGCTCGCATGCCCTCTTCGGTTCGTTCGCCTTCGCAGGGAGCCAACAGTTGTTCGGCGGTAATCGGCGCATCATCATCACGAGTCACAAATAGTTGGTTTTGGTTCTCGCCCAGCACTTCGTTGAAAACCGACATCGCGGTATCCGCCAGTCCCGGATGCGCGATCCAGGTACCATCATGGCCGTTATTCGCCTCCAGCAATTTGTCCGCTTTTACTTTGTTAAGCACCTGATTGTTTCGTTCAGCATCTTTGCTGGGGATAAATGCCGCCATGCCGCCCATCGCAAACGCGCCGCGCTTGTGGCAAGTTTTAATCAACAGTCGCGAGTAGGCACTGAGGAAAGGTTTATCC
>DASYFN010000058.1:0-37027 GCA_036498385.1 Klebsiella sp. | reverse complement strand
AACTTTAAACGTTTTACCTTTATCATGACTCTTAAGGTTTTTAACGTTTTCCAGTACAAAAATTGCTGGCTGCTTAGCCTTGATTATTCGAGCGACATCGAAAAATAGAGTGCCCTGCGCTTCACATTCAAATCCATGTGCGCGTCCGAGGGCGTTTTTCTTACTTACACCCGCCAGACTGAATGGCTGGCACGGAAAGCCGGCCAGCAGAACATCGTGATTCGGTATGTGTTGATCAATATAAGCGTAAGCCTTCTCTTCGGAAATGCCTTCTTCTCCACTCAGCGTTACCTGGCGGATATCCAGATTGAATGTGTGCGCGTCTTCATCGTTGTACCAGTTCGCTTTATAGGTACGCACAGCTTCTTTATTCCACTCGCTGGTAAAAACGCATTGCCCGCCGATGGCCTCAAACCCTTTCCGGATCCCACCGATACCGGCAAACAGGTCAATAAAGCGAAAAGCATAGTCAGGGTGATGTGCAGGTTGCTCCGGCAGCATTTTCCGTAACAGCGCTTCTTCCGTCATGGTGAGTGACTTTGGCTCGCATTTGCCCTTTACCCAGCGGTTAAGTGCTTCGCGGCTCCACGCATTTTGGCCTGGTTTTCTCAACTGTTCTGCAACATATTTTTGGTCGTAAATCTCAAGCACTCGATTAATCAGCTTCCTGTCGCGCTCTTTTTGTTGTTTTTCTTCAGCTTCTGCTTTTTCGAGCTGTTTCTGAGCAAATAAATCGAATTCAGACATAACGTCTCCTTGGGGGTTATGAGTGAAAATATATCACTCATTTGACCCAGATGAAGCGATTTGTTCTGGATACCTGATCAGTACAGGGACGTAACAATCCACGCTATGGATGAGTATTGGTTAACTAGAATAGAGAATCTTATACTTTATGAGCGGCTTGATTCTTTCTCCGTCGGCAGGCACTGCAAATGGCCGTGGCGCACGCCGCGCTGGGCGATAACGTCATCGGCAAAATGCTGAACGTCGCCCATATCGCCTTTCAGCACGGCAATTTCCAGACAGTCGTCGTGATTAATGTGTACGTGAAGGGTGGCGACAGAGAGATCGTGATGATGATGCTGGGTAGAGACTAAACGGCTGGCTAAATCGCGCTTCTCATGTTCATAAACATAGGAGAGCACCGCGAAGCCGTGGGTGCCATGCTCCTGCGCGGTTTCCTGGGTCAGCGCGCCGCGCAGAATATCGCGGATAGCCTCGGAGCGGTTGTTATAGCCACGGCGCTGGCTCAGGCTATCCAGCTTTTCGAGTAAATCGTTATCAAGGGTGATAGTGATACGTTGCATCTGTTAAACCTTATTACGGCGCACGGGAAAGGCGGGAAGTACCGCATCTTGTAACAAGCGACCGGCGCTGGAGGAAAACGTTAATTTGTCGCCCACGGTCTGCATCTCAACGATTTGCCCTTTGTCCATTACCATCACCCGCTGGCAAAAACGCGCCACCAGACGTAAATCATGAGTGATAAACAGGCAGGCAGTACCGAACTGTTGCTGGCGTTTTTTGAGCAGAAGAATGATGCCCGCCTGGATCATGAGATCCAGATTAGAAACCGCCTCATCGAGGATCAGCAATTTCGGTTCTACCGTCAGCGCCCGCGCCAGGCAGACGCGCTGCAACTGGCCGCCACTCAGCTGCGGCGGCCGCTTATCAAGCATGCTGTCGTCGAGATCCACCTCGTGGAGCATTTCGCTCGCCCGGGCCAGTTGCTCCGGTTTTGTCAGCGACAGCAGATGACGCATGGGTTCACGCAAAATCTCGCGTACGGTTTTACGCGGATTCACCGCGCTGATGGCGTCCTGAAACACCAACTGAACATCCCGATGGAACGCCTTTTGTTTAGCGCGATTGAGCCGGGAGAGCGGCTCTCCCCGCCAGCAGACGCTGCCCTGAGTCGGAGATTCCAGACCGACAAGCAGACGCGCCAGAGTGCTTTTCCCGCAGCCGCTGCGTCCCAGCAGGGCAACTGTTTCGCCGCTTTTCAGTGCCAAAGAGACATCTTTTAGCACCTTTAAATCCATATATTGATGAGTAATCGCGGATACGGTCAGTAATGTCATCAGGCCAGCTCCAGACCATAGAGGGCGAGATGCGCCGCCACCAGACTGCGGGTGATGTTGTGCTGCGGGGCGTTGAATATCGTTTCCACATCGCCCTGTTCCGCAATATTGCCGCGAGCCATCACCGCCACATCGTCCGCCAGTCGCGCAACGACACCCATATCATGAGTGACCAGCAATATGCCGGGTCCGCGGTGTTGCATAATGTCTGCCAGCAGATCGAGAATGCGCGCCTGGGCCACCGCATCCAGATCGGTGGTCGGTTCATCGGCGACAATAAACGGTGCATCGCACAGCATCGCCATGGCAATCATCATCCGCTGCAGCATGCCGCCGCTCATCTCGAACGGGTATAGCTTCAGTACGCGCTGCGTGTTCTCCAGCCCAACGGCTTCCAGTGCAGCAATAAGCGTGTCCTCGTCTGATGGTTTACCCAATGCCCGGCGGGTTTCTCGCGCGTGATCGGCCATTGTTCGTAGCGGATTAAAGGCGCTACGCGGGTTCTGCATAATGGTGGCGATTTTACTGCCGCGCAGTTCGCTGGGGGAGACTGGCTTGCCATCCGCGAGGATTGTTCCCGCCGTTTGCCGGACGCCTGGGGGAAGAATGCCCAGCGCCGCCGCACAGGTCAGGGATTTCCCGCTGCCGCTGCCGCCCACCAGCGCCAACACGCGTCCACGTCGAAGTGTCAATGAAACGCCATGCACCAGCGGGCGTTCGGCGTGTAACGTGATGTTTTGTAATTCAAGCTGTTGCGGCATCAGTGGGCGTGCTTCGTGATCAGATGAGGATCCAGGCGATCGCGCAGTGCGTCGCCCACCATGTTGAAGGCCATGACGGTGAGAAACAACGCCAGCCCCGGCCAGAACATTTGCAGCGGCTGGGTCCAGATATACTGGCGGGCGTCGTTAATCATCACTCCCCATTCGGCGGCTGGCGCGGTGACGCCGAGGCCGAGGAACGACATCCCGGCGACGTGCAGCATCATGTGACCAATATCCAGCGTTGCCAGCACCAGCAGCGACGGGATCACGGCGCCTGCCAGATGGTCAACAAATATTCGTACGTGGCCCGCGCCGGAAAGTCGCGAGGCGAGCACAAATTCGCGCTGGCGCAGGGAGATCGTCAGGCTGCGCACCATCCGCGCATACCATGCCCAGTGCGACAGGGCGATGGCGATAATCACGTTGGTCAGCCCGGTTCCCAGTATCCCTACCATAAAGAAAGAGAGGATCGAGGTCGGGAAGATCATAAACATATCCGCGACGCGCATGGCGGCCTGATCGACGCGGCCGCCGATAAGCCCGGCGCTACCGCCGATGATAAGCCCCAGCGCCAGCACCAGCAGCAGGCAGGCCATGACAGAACCGAGTGAAATGCGGGTCGCCGCCAGCAGGCGTGAGAAGATGTCGCGGCCCAGATGATCGGTGCCCAGCCAGTGTTGGCTACCAGGGGCCAGCAGGCGCGAAGGCAGATCAATCGCCTGCGGATCGTAAGGCAACCACCACTGGCTGGTGAGTGCAATGACTGCCAGCAGGGCGATGATGATCAAAGGCATACGGACGGACCAGCGTGAAGAGAGGAAAAAGTTCATGAGTGCGCTCCTTCATGGCGGCGAATGCGCGGATCCAGCGCGGCGTTTAGCAGGTCAACAATCAGGTTACAGACCACAAAAACAATAACCATCATCAGGGTAACACACTGAATCACCGGGTAATCGCGGTTAAAAATCGCCGAGACGGCATAGCGTCCCACACCGGGCCAGGCAAAGATATTCTCAATAATCATCGTGCCGCCAATCAGCTCGCCAATATGCATCCCGACAGCAGTGATCATCGGCAGCGAGGCGTTGCGCAGTATATGACGGCGCTCGGTTTGCTTGTCGTTCAGGCCACGTAGCCGGGCCCAGGTTACGTGACGCTGCCCGGCGACCTCCAGCATACTGGCGCGCAGCAGGCGGGCGTTAATCGCCAGCGACATCAACGCGATCGACACAGCTGGCAGAATGATGTGTTGCCAGCCACCATAGCCCAGCGCTGGTAGCCATTGCAGGTAAACTGAGAAGAACATCACCAGCAGAAAAGCGAGCCAGAAGTTGGGCATCGACACGCCGAGAAAAGCGATGATCCGCACAAGAAAATCCGGCAGGCGGTCGCGGTGCCGCGCCGCCCAGATGCCGAGCGGCACGGAGGTGAGGAGGATCAGCACCAGCGCGGCACCGGCCAACTGCAGCGTGGCGGGCAGAAAGCTCAGCATGTCATCCAGCACCGGACGCTGGGTGGCGAACGAGACGCCAAAATCCAGATGCAACGCCTTCCACAGCCAACTGCCATACTGGACGATAAGCGGCTGATCCAGCCCCAGCATCGCACGGGTAGAGGCGATCATATCTGGCGTCGGCGGCAGGTTTGACAGGCGCAAATAGTCCAGCGCCGGGTCGCCAACGCCCAGGCGGAGCATTAAAAAGATCATCACCGAGGCGGCGAATATCATCGGTATCAGCAGCGAGACCCGCCGCAGCACGTAATATAACATCAGGGTTTCACCGGCTTAATCTGTTCAAACGGAATGTCAGACGCAATCGGCGCATAGGGAATCGTGCCCAGCTCCGGTCTGGCGACCACCATCATTGAGACGTAGCTGATGGGCAGATAGACCGCATCGTTGTGCAGTCGGGTCAGCAGGTCTTTGTACAGCGCCTGACGTTGCGTTTCGTCGGTGGTTTTCAGCACCTCGCCAATTTTTTTATCAATAATCGGTTTGTCGGCTAATCCCTGCTGCGCCTGAAAATCGGCGTGCGACGGCACGCGCATCGAACTCATAAAGGCGTGCGGATCGTAGGGGGCGCCCCAGGTGCGGTTGAAAATCATACCGAAGCGACCATCGCGCTGGCGGGCGTAAATACTGCTTTCTTCTTCGCCGATCAGCACCACATCCACGCCAATCTGGCGCATATCAGCCTGAATGATTTCCGCCATCGATTTGCTTAACGCGTCGGTGCCGATAAACGACAGTTCAATACGCAGCGGCTGGCCGTTTTTCGCGCGAATATTTTTTCCCGCAGGCAGGACCCAGTCTGCTTTTTCCAGTAATGCCTTTGCCTGCAGCGGATCGTACCGGCGCGGCTTCAGGCTAATGTCAGCATAAGGCACTGTGGGGGCAAACAGTGTATCGGCAACCTGCTGGGTGCCGTACAGGGCGTTATCAATGAGCGATTGTTTGTTTACCGCATGATTCAACGCTTCGCGCACCAATAGCTCGTTGGTGGGGGCTTTGGCGGAGTTCAGCGCCAGCATCACCGTTTCTATCGGCTGGGAAAGCTGGGTGTGCCAGGCGGGGTTGTGGCTGAAGCGGGCAAAGGTGTCGAGCGGCAGCAGCCCTTCGTTGCCGTAGAGCAGATCAATATCGCCAGTTTCAAACGCCACCGCGCGGGTGGTCGGGTCCGGGATCACCTTGACGGTGATCTTTTGAATTTGCGGCTTTTCTCCCCAGTAGCTGTCGTTACGCAACAGCACGTCGTACTGATTCAGCTTTGACTCCTTCAGCACCCACGGCCCGGTACCAATGGGCGCTTTAATGCCGCGCATGGTCTCATTGTCTTTAAACTGCGATGGGGCGATAAAGCGGAAAGGGCGCGGCAGGGCGAGTTCTTGCAGGAACGGGTAGTAAGAGCTTTTCAGGGTGATTTGCAGTTGGTTTGGGTTGAGCGCTTTGACATCGACGATCTGATTAACCAGTTCCAGCCAGGTGTGGCGCTGTCGGTTATCAAGCACTGCGCGGAAGTTTTCCGCTGCGGCATGCGCATCAAACGCTTCGCCGTTTGAGAATCTGACATCATCGCGCAGGGTAAAGGTCCAGATTTTGCCATCTGCCGAGTGGCTCCAGCTTTTTGCCAGCCAGGGTTTCACTGAGCCGTCCGCCTGATACTTCACCAGCGGTTCATACACCATGCTCTGGGCGTACATTTGGTTGGGCGTGTAGAGGTGCGGGTTGAGCGGCCCCATGTTAACCGGCCATGCGGTGGTGATTTCATTGGACGCGGCGCAGGCCAGCAAAGGGGCACAGGCGAATAGCGCCAGCAGGGTAGAGCGGATGATAGACAAGGTTTTTTCTCAGCGACAGAGAGTATGATGATTTTAATAACTCATCATACTTTCAGCGTAAGCCGGAGCAATACAGAGCCTGGAAGTATAAGAAAACAGTATATACCCATCATACTTCAAGTTGCTTATGTGTGGGCTACGGATGACTCGGCCCATCCGAGAGCGTTCAGAATTCTGTGTCACGTTAAAAATTCTACAGCGTCATCACATTATTCAGTCGCCCCTCAAAATAAATGGCTAACTGCGACAATGTCAAATTCCAGCTCTGGATCGGCATTGTCCATTTTTCCTGTGCGTTCATTAGCCCCAGATAAAGCAGCTTCAATAAACTGTTTTCATTCGGGAAAGTGTCTTTAGTTTTCGTCAGTTTCCTGAACTGCCGGTGCATCGATTCGATGGCATTCGTGGTGTAAATGACTTTGCGGATATTCGCCGGATAGCGGAAGTATGCTGACAGATTTTCCCATTTGCGACGCTACGACCGGAGCACTACCGGATACTGCTGGCCCCATTTGGCCTCCAGCTCAGCCAGCGCAATGTTTCACGGCTTTTGTGGATGATGTAGTTATCGACAATGAGCGTAATCGTTTTTGCCCTCCGGTATGTCGCCTTCAGGTGTTTTAACAACCTGATAAATAAAGATGAACCTTTACTGTTTCCACCAACATAACTGACTTTGCCCGTACCACTGTGCAGCGCACCGGCAAGAGAGTACTTTTCATTCTGGCCCGGCGTCACAACGCGTTTTTGCTGCCCGCGTAACTGCCAGTCAGCGCCGATTTTGGGATTGAGATGGATATCCACTTCATCTTTGTAAAACACCGGATATTCTGTGCTACAACTGGCTAATGCCCATTAATCGCGGCCATTTTTTCTTCCTTGTTCGGGTCCCGGATACGCAGTGTTGGGGCTGCTCTGCGCCATACCATTCCGGCTGCAGGTAACCATCGCCGGATGGTTGAAGCATGTAGCGGACAACCGGTGATATCACGGATTTTTATCGCCAGCAGTTCGCTACTCCAGCGGGAACGCTGATAACCAAAATCGCCGGGAGAATGTTTAATAAGCTCACGCAGCAATGCGCAAATGTGTTCGAACGGCCAGCGCCTCCCACGTCCTGACGGTAATGACTTCAGGCCTTCAGCACCAGACAGCGTGAACCAGTTAATCCAGCGACCAATCGATGAGCGGGCACAGCAGAGCGTTCTGGCAACATGACTGACGGTGTCACCACGATGCAGCATCAGCATGGCGGTGAGCCGCCGGGCGTGGTTTTTATCTTTTGTTTTAGGGATAGTTTTCTGCATCAGGTGTCGTTCGGTTCTGGGGATTGGTGCTATGATCGGCATCGCTCAGTCCGGTTGGTGATTTGGGATATTTGGCGATTGATCAGATCGCACAATCCGGGCTGAGTTCCCTCAAAGTGATCTACTATTCCGAGCAGTTATTTCGTATTGACTTACGTACTTTAGGTGGTAAAAGGGTCAAGAAGAAGAACAATTTTTTGAGCACGGCGAGCTAACCAAGTTAATCCTAAGTGAATGGAGAAATGGGGAATTAGCTGTAGAAGAGTTATTAGGATGTTTGATATTGAAAAAAGGTCTATCAGAAAATGATGGGAAAGACGTACTGAAATTGTTAAATGTTGCATTAAATAACTTACAAAGAGATAAAAAGGTGGTGAAGCAAGAAAATAAATTTCACACAAACTGAGAAACTCCTCACACGGTGATTCGTGACATGGGAGTTATTATTGCACGTTAAAAATTTGGCTATGTTTTAAATAAATGTTCAACTTGATAAGTTTTTGATGCCTTGCTATGGCAAGGAAATATTTACAGGTTTGGAGGTAAATTATATGAAGCCAAAAGAAATACTTTGCCAATGGGTTGACGCATTTAATAATGCAGATGTAGAAATTATTTCAGAATTATATGATGATCATGCAATAAACCATCAGGTAGCCAATGAGCCAGTTATTGGGAAAGAGGCTATAAAGAAAATGTTTGAACAAGATTTTTCTATTCCAGAAATGGTTTGTATCGTTGAAAACATTTTCGAAGATGGACAATGGGCAATTTTAGAATGGCGTGACCCATTAGGTTTGAGAGGTTGCGGTTTATTTCAAATAGTAAATAATAAAATTATATTTCAAAGAGGCTACTGGGATAAGCTATCTTTCTTAAGACAGCACAATTTGCCTATTGAATAAAATGCATATACCCAATAAACCTCAAGATGCAGGTGTGAACACCTGAAAGTGATCGTTAGATGCCATCTTTGCCGGTGAGTGCCTGACCGGACTGGAGGGCCTTAAGCGCTTTGTCAAAATCGAAGGGCTGGGACATGTGTCATTCCTTTTTGATTGTATATTACTGGAATGACACAGAATTTCTAGCACTCCCTGGTAACCTGCTCCATCCAGAATGACGTGGATTTTCTGGTTATAATCAGGATAGACCTTTCGTATCTCATTGAAAAACCGGGATACATTATATTCATTAATGGTTTTATATTCGCAGATTAGCGGTGACGCCAGTGCCTTCAGATTCAGCGCCCCCATGACATTCAGGCGTGTGCGACTGCCTGTTGTTTTTACTGCTTTTTTCTGGCCTTTGCGTATCCAGCCATAGCTGATTTTAGTGGCCTGAGTCGGATGGACTCCATCAATAAAAAGAACCGGTTCATCACCCACAGTTGTTTTCAGTTCCTCATAATATTCAATGAATTGCCTTTGTTTCTCTTCACTGAATTTATGGGGGACGCCTGAAGGTTTTTTGTAGGTGAAGCCATTACGATGCAGTCACTTATTCATTCCCGGAATGCTGAAAATGATGTTCCATGTCCGGGTGACAAACGCAATAACATCGCGCGTATGGTGAAATAAATTATCGGATAACTGGCTAATTAAAAAGGCCGTTTGTTCAGCACTGAATTTGCTGTCTGAGCCGCCGTTTTCGGGCTTCAGTTTTCCTTTATTCAGAAACTCGCTGATATGGTGATCAATCGTTGTCTGATGCAGGCGTAAAGCCTGAGCAATCATGGCAGAACTCCAGCCTTTGGAAGCCAGAAGGATGGCTTTAATACGATCTCTGACTCGCCCGTCACGACTGGAATCATGAAGGCGTTCAAGTTCAGCTTTTTGTTGCTCAGTAATGAATATTTTCATGTTGGACAGCATGATCTCCGATTGCTGAAAAATCAAGCATCTTCAATGATCACGGGTATATATCAACCTTGATGCTGTATATAATCACAGTACAATACTACCTGTCATGACAATAAACAGGATAAAAAATGTTCGTAGAGCTGATTTATGACAAGAGGAATTTCGAAGGCCTGGCTGGCGCGAAGGAGACCATTCATACTGAATTGACGAAGCGCGTTCATCGCATTTTTCCCGATGCCGATGTTCGCGTTAAACCGATGATGACCCTGGCTTCCATCAATACCGACGCCAGCAAGCACGAGAAGGAGCAGATCAGCCGTGTCGTGCAGGAAATTTTCGAAGAAGCCGATATGTGGATACAGGAAGATTAATGAGCATCATGAGGGAAAAATAAATAAATTCAGCAGAATATCAATGAGCCATCAGCCGTGCGCCGTTGCAACCCATTCCTTCAATCTGTCTTTCAGCCACTGGCTCGCGCCGCGCTGTCCACTCCGCTTATGTGAATAGATTTTTACTTCAAATGGCGGCACCTCAAACGGTAATTCAAATATCTTTACACTCACCATCGCGGTCATTTTTTCAGCGGCAGAGCGTGGTATCGCCATCAGCAGTTCACTTTCCGCAATAATAAATGGCGCGCTCAGCATAGAGGGAGTTTTGATGGTAATATGCCGCGAAAAGCCCATTTTACCGAGCTGAACGTCAAGAACCCCCTGGCTTTCATTCCACGGGGTGACCACCAGATGTTGGGCGGCCAGGTAATCCTCCAGCGTCAGCCGGGTTCGGTTGGCGTGACTAATCGCGACATAATCATCTGTCAGCCAGCTAATCTCATCCAGTTCCGGATGCTCTGCTTCATTCAGGGCGCTAAACCCCAAAGCTAAATCCACCTCTCCAGCCAGCAGTTCCGTCAACGCCGGGCTATGCGGCAAATAACGCAGTTCGAAACGCAGACCGGGTGCCTGTTGCTGTAGCTTATGCATCAGAGTCGGAAAAACGCACTGAGCGGTGAAATCCGTAATCGCTATCTGTAAGCAGTCAGTGCTGGCTGAGGCAACAAACTTCGGCTGTGGAGTCAATTCCTGATCTAAAAACGTTAATGCCGAGGCTATTGAAGGCGCGAGCTGAGTTGCGTACACGCTGGGGCACATACGATGGCCTTCGCGGTAGAAAAGCGGGTCATTGAGCGCAGCGCGCAGTCTGGATAGCGCGTGGCTTAACGCTGATGTGCTCATCGCTAACTCTTCCGCCGCCAGGCGGACCGAACGATAACGGTAGACTGCCTCGAATACCGGCAACAGATTTAAATCGAGACGGCGAAGCGCGGGATGCATAATATTCATCATTTAATGATTTCATTGCACTTAATTCTTCTAACCTTAACGTTTATGCTTTGCGGTTTCAAACTCACGATGGCACAACAGGTGATCCAATGAATATGACCATTCGTCAGGCCTGCCCGGCGGACGCAAAAGCAATTTATGACATGATTTACGAACTCGCAGTCTATGAAAAAGCGCCGGAACAGGTAGTCACTACGGTAGAGGAAATAAAAACATCGCTTTTCGCCAGCGACAGCAAGACGGAAGCGCTGATCTGCGAGATTGGTAATAAGGTCGCCGGGTACGCGGTGTTCTTCACCAGTTATTCCACCTGGCTCGGTCGAAATGGCATCTATATGGAAGATCTGTATGTCTCCCCAGAGTTTCGCGGCAACGGCGCAGGAAAAGCGCTATTAAAAACCATCGCTCAGTTGGCGGTAAAAAGAGGATGTGGTCGTCTTGAGTGGAGCGTACTCGACTGGAACCAGCCGGCCATCGATTTTTATCTGAGCATTGGCGCGCTCCCGCAAAGTGAATGGGTACGTTATCGGCTTGATGGCGCCGCGCTAATCGCTTTTGCTGAATCAAGCAGGCTCGCCGAATAATATCGTTCAGGTGGGTCTTCTCTGGCTCACCTTTTCCATCCCACCAATACTGCCCGTGGCGTTATACCCGTCATACTGCAAATTGCTTATGTGTTGGCTTTGTTACTCGGCTCATCCATGAGCCCCGCCCTTACGGGCCGCCGCCAGACGGCGTTCAAATCTGTTCCTGACGAATTTGTCACCCCCTTGCCGCCTTTAAGCAACTCGAATTATTTAGGGTATAAAACTGAAACAAAAAATTATTAGCCTTTAGCGGCTTACCCTCAACTTCGCGAATTTACTCACTTTTCCGGTCACATTTATTGAGCATTTACTCACAACAAAGAAATCGTTGGTTGCCCTATTCCGACAGCTGGACTAAGCCTGGAGTAGTTTTCACATAACCATTCAACTTACCTGGAGATTCTTAATGAGTAAACTCGGGATTAATGGATTTGGACGTATTGGCCGTTTAGTACTGCGCCGGTTACTGGAGGTCAATAGTTCATTAGAGGTCGTCGCCATTAACGACCTCACCTCACCTAAAATGCTTGCCTACTTGTTAAAGCATGATTCTAACTACGGACCTTTCCCATGGAGCGTGGATTTTACTGAAGATGCGCTTATCGTTGATGGCAAAAAAATCACCGTTTATGCTGAAAAAGAGGCTCAGCATATTCCGTGGAAAGCGGTAGGCGCCGAGCTCATCGTCGAGTGCACGGGCTTTTATACTGCCACGGAGAAAGCACAGGCTCATCTGACCGCTGGCGCACAAAAAGTGCTTATCTCGGCGCCTGCTGGCGATATGAAAACCATTGTCTATAACGTGAACGACGACACGCTGGAAGCAAACGATACGATTATTTCCGTGGCATCCTGCACCACCAACTGCCTGGCGCCGATGGCGAAAGTGCTCAATGACGCATTTGGTATTAAGGTGGGGACGATGACCACTATTCACGCCTATACCGGCACCCAGTCGCTGGTTGACGGTCCGCGCGGCAAAGATTTACGCGCTTCCCGCGCGGCGGCAGAAAATATCATTCCGCATACCACCGGGGCGGCGAAAGCCATCGGGCTGGTTATTCCTGAACTTAGCGGCAAGCTGAAAGGCCACGCCCAGCGTGTGCCAACCAAAACCGGGTCGGTGACTGAACTGGTGTCAGTGCTGGAGAAAAAGGTCACTGCCGAAGAAGTTAATCAGGCGATGAAAAATGCGGCGGCAAACAATGAATCATTTGGTTATACCGAAGAGGAGATCGTCTCTTCAGACGTTATCGGCAGCCATTTCGGTTCAATTTATGACGCCACGCAACTGGAGATAGCAGAGGTTGGCGATCTGCAGCTCGTGAAAACCGTGGCCTGGTACGATAACGAGTATGGGTTCGTTACCCAGCTTATCCGCGTACTGGATAAGTTCGCGAAATAAAGCGCAAGCAGCTAGCGCCCTTGCGCGATCTGTCTGCATAACCTGAACAGATGCGCAGCATCACCTCCGGGAAGCTCCGCTATCCTCTGCGCGCTTCCCCGGGGGGCTGACGTACATTGCCGGGTTACGGGATCGTGCAAGTATAAAGTTTGCAGATACGGTCTAATAACCCATGCGTTTAAAGAAGGGGAAATGCAGGCAGCGATGAGGTGCGCCCCCAGCCAAACCTAACTCAGCGCCCGCGCACTCAGCGCGTCTGACAGCAGACGATCATCACGTAGCGTCTGCCACGCCTGAACGATATGCGGCGGAATATCCACATGGGCGATAAATCCCTTGCCTGACGGGCCGTAGCCCTGCGGGTTATCCGCCAGCCGCGGCAGTTCACCGATAAGCAGCGCCAGATAGCGTCCCATCGGCCACAACCCCGTATTTTCACCGCTAAACGTTACGCCGCTAGCACCGTTGCACAATACCGGCGAGCAGCCCGGGGCGCTGTACCACTTCGGCGCGCGCGCTTCATCTTGCCAGACGCGGGCAAACGTCGCCATTGTTCTGCGCTGCATTGTCGGGTCCTGAATCACCACGCCCGAACGGTGTATAATATCCCTCTCCTCCAGCGTTTGTCGGGTAAAGCGCGCGTTCTCTCCGCAGTTAGTGGAGCGGTCTTCCACCACAATTCGTTCGCGAGGAATATTCCAGAACTGATGGGCGATGTCAGCCAGAATATGTGCCTCGGCGCGATCGCTTACCGCTATTGAGCGGTAGCGCGGGTCGTTCAACACCGAGTGGTATAAAAATGAGGTGGAATGGCCGATACCACCGCTGATGAGCAGCGGAACAACGTGACGTGCCGCCAGTTGGCAGGCGAAATCAATAGTCGGGATCACCGCATTGCCTGCCAGCACCACCACATCTATTTGCGGGTCCTGCGGCAAATCATCTTGCGCCAGCCAGGCACCTAACTGGTTCGCCGCGGCTAGTGCCGCCTCCGGCAGCGCTGGAAAATATTCTGCCATGTTTTCTCCTGTTAACTTACTGGCACCCTCTTAGGCTGTGCATCTTACTTTGAATAATGTGTGAATCGGAAGCGGATGACGTGCTGACCGAGCGCGGCATCGTGGTGGTACCGGACGTTATTTGTAACGCTGGCGGCATAACCGAGAGTTACTTCGAGTGGGTGCAGGATATGGCGTGCTCCTTACGCACCGCCGCCTATATCGTGGCCTGTGAGCGTATCCTGATGGCGCGTAAAGATCACGGTATTTATCCTGGATGATACAACCTTCTCAGCCTGGTTAATTCCGGGCTTCAGACTGCTGTTCGTCTTTCCGCCGGGGCTATCGCCTCGCCCAACCGACTCTGGCTTTTATTGACCCCCCCTACATTTCCCACAATAAACGCACATACCGTTAACTTGTTTTTATCAATCAGGCTTGAATTCCCGTTTTTGCCAGGCAAAAATCATTAGAACTCTAACGATATTGCAGTCTGACCTATGGATAATCGACAACTTAGCTTTTCCCATCTGTTGTATCTGACCGCGCACCACTGGCGGCTGGCGGTCAACCGTCGGCTCAAGGATCTCGGCATGAGCCAGGCCAGTTGGGTCGCCGTATCCGCTATTGCGCGCAACGAACAGCCGCTATCGCAAAGCGAGCTGGCCCAGGAGCTGGGTGTCGAAAGCGCAACCCTCGTGCCGCTGCTCAACCGTCTGGTCGAACTCGGTCTGGTCGAGCGGATTAAAACCGAACGCGATAAACGTAAGCGACTGCTGATCGCTACCGCCAAAGGCCTTGAGGTGTATCAGCAGGTGAAAACAGTGGCCGATGACTTACGAGAGGAGATCCTCACCGCCATTACACCCGAGGAGCAACGGCAAACTCAGCGAGTGCTGGAGAAGTTGCTGCGTGAGGTAGAGAAAAAATAATGCCTCGCCGTAACGCTAATCCCTATGTTCCCCAGCAGTGGGCTCCGCACGAAAAACCGGCGATTCTCGGCTCACCTTCGACGCCTATCCACAGTACGCCAAAGCGCATTGCCTACGGTATCGTCGGGCTGCTGGTCTGCCTGACCGGTGCGCTGGGCAATGCGGTGGTCACCGCCAATCTACAGCTGTTGCAGGGAACCTTTGCCGCCTGGTCGACGGAGATCGCCTGGCTACCGGCGGTATATGTGATGACTAACGTTTCCATCAACCTGCTGCTGGTGAAGTTCCGCCAGCAGTTCGGCCTGCGCGCTTTTACCGAAGGTTTTCTCGTTCTCTATGTGCTGGTGACCTTCTTCCACCTTTTCGTCAACGACCTCAGTTCAGCGCTGATGGTGCGCGCCGCCCACGGTATGGTGGCCGCGGCGCTAAGCTCATTGGGGATTTATTATCAGATTCAGGCCTGGCCTGCTCGCCATCGGCTAAAAGCGCTGACTATTGGCATTACTGGTTCATCGCTGGCGATCCCGCTGGCGCGTCTGTTCTCAACCGAACTGCTGCAGGTTGACGAGTGGCGCGGGCTGTACTTCTTTGAACTGGGGCTGGCGCTGGTGTCGCTGGCCTGCGTCATCGCCCTGAAGCTGCCGCCAGGCGACCGTAAGAAAGTATTTGAGAAGAAAGACTTTATCACCTTCTTCCTGCTGGCGCCGGGAATAGCGCTGGTCACAGCGGTTCTGTCGCTGGGACGTCTGGACTGGTGGTTCGAAGCACCGTGGATCGGCTGGGCGCTGGCGGGCGCGGTGGTGCTGATTGTTTCCGCGATTGCCTTTGAACATAACCGCAGCAACCCGTTGCTCAATACCAGATGGCTCTCCAGCGGCAGTATTCTGCGCCTCGGGTTGATTATGCTGCTAATTCGGATCGTACTGGCGGAGCAGAATACCGGCGTTATCGGCTGGCTGCAGTACGTCGGCCTACAGAATGAACAGATGACTGACCTGGCGTGGTCTATTTTCGCCGGGATCGTCTGCGGCATGGTTGCCAGCTGTCTGACGCTCAACCCGCAGCGCCTCTACTGGCCCACCGCCACGGCGCTGACGTTAATTATGGTTGCCTCGCTGCTCGACAGTCAGTCGACGATCCTTACGCGACCGGAACAGCTAATGTTCAGCCAGTTTCTGCTGGGTTTCGGCAGCGCCTTCTTCCTCGCCCCGGCGATGCTGGCGGGTATTGGTGGCGTGATTGCCGACCAGCGCAACCTGGTGAGTTTCTCGGTGCTGTTTGGCATGAGCCAGAATATCGGCGGCCTGCTGGGCTCCGCTATTCTCGGTACTTTCCAGACCTGGCGAGAGAAATTTCACTCCAGCCAGCTCGCCGAGCAACTCACCACGCTTAATCCGCTGATAACCGAGCGTTTGCAACAGTACAGCCAGATGTATCAAAGCCAGATTGGCGACAGCACGTTGCTCAACGTTCAGGCCACCACACAGCTACAAAACGCCGCCACGCTGCAGGCCAATATTCTCGCTTACAATGATACCTATCTGCTGACGGCGGCGATTTCAGCCGCCACGCTGGTATGGGTTTTCTGGCGCTTAATTAGATTACGTATTACTGCCCGCATCGCGCTGAAACGCGCGACGGGAAGTAAATAGAAATTTCACTCTGGAGTCATTATGAGTCAGCAGGATGCGGCCAAACAGCAGGCCAATACCCGTAATAACATTCGCATCGTCTCTATTTTTACCGCTGCCGCCATTGGCATCGTTGGCGTACTGGTTATTCTCTACGCCTGGCAGTTGCCGCCGTTTACCCGTCAAAGCCAGTTTACCGATAACGCCTACGTTCGCGGGCAAACCACGTTTATCAGCCCACAGGTCAACGGTTATATCACCGAGGTTAAGGTCCAGGATTTTAATCAGGTTAAAGCTGGCGACGTGCTGTTCCGGATCGATGACCGCATCTATAGGCAACGCGTACATCAGGCGGAAGCTCAGCTTGCGATGAAAGAGGCAGCGCTGAAGAACAATCAGCAGCAGTATAAAAGCGCCGAAGCGGTGATTGCCCGTAATGAAGCGGCGCTGCAAAACGCTCGCGCGCAGGATCTTAAAACCCAGGCGGATTTAAAACGTGTTCAGGAGCTGACCGCCGACGGTTCGCTATCGATTCGCGAACGCGATTCCGCACGCGCCAGCGCAGCGCAGGGCACCGCCGATATCGAACAGGCCAAAGCAACACTGGAGATGTCGCGCCAGGATCTGCAATCCACTATCGTTAACCGCGGTTCGCTGGTAGCCGACGTCGCCAACGCTAAAGCGACGCTGGAGCTGGCGCAAATCGATCTGCAAAACACCCGCATTATCGCGCCGACGGACGGTCAGCTTGGGCAAATCTCCGTTCGACTTGGTGCTTACGTTACTGCCGGGACGCATTTGACCTCGCTGGTGCCGCCGCAGCACTGGCTGATCGCTAACCTGAAAGAGACCCAACTGGCGCAGGTGCGCGTCGGGCAGCCGGTGACGTTTAGTGTTGATGCGCTAAACAACGAGAAATTCACCGGTAGGGTGCAGAGCATTTCCCCGGCAACCGGCGTCGAGTTCAGCGCCATTTCGCCGGATAACGCCACCGGTAACTTCGTCAAAATCGCCCAGCGCATTCCGGTACGCATCGCCGTTGATGAGGGGCAGAAAAACAGCCAGCGTCTGCGGCCAGGAATGTCGGTGCAGGTCACCATCAATACCCGCGAGGAGCAGCCATGATCCGTCCGCTCACTCTCGCCGTTATTCTTGCGCTGGCTGGCTGCCAGTCTGCAGACGTTCAGCAAGCCGCGCCTGGGCTGCAGATCCCCGCTGCCTGGCGAGCGGATGTCGGCCCCTCCAGCCCGGTTGAGGGCGTGTGGTGGCGCAACTTTCACGACAGTGCGCTCAATCACTATGTCGACCAGGCGCTACGCTACAACAGTGACGTGCTGATGGCCCGCGAACGGGTAAACGAATACCAGGCGCGGGTCTACGCCGCCGATAGCAGCCTGTTTCCCTCGCTCGACGCCGGATTAACCGGCACCCGCGCGCGGTCGCAGTCGGCCGCTACCGGCCTGCCCATCCACAGCACGGTGTATAAAGGCGCGCTAACCGCCAGCTATGATGTTGATCTCTGGGGCGCAAACCGCAGCGCTGCCAGCGCGGCTGAAGCCAGCCTGGAGGCGCAAAAGGCCGCTGCCGCGGCGGCGAACCTGACTGTCGCCTCTTCCGTGGCTGTCGGCTACATCACCCTGCTCTCGCTGGATGAACAGTTGCGGGTCACGCAACAGACGTTAAAATCGCGCGAAGATGCTTTCAATCTGGCGAAACGCCAGTTTGAAGCGGGCTACACCTCGCGCCTGGAGCTGATGCAGGCAGATTCCGAACTGCGCTCCACACGCGCGCAAATCCCGCCGCTACGGCATCAAATCGCCCAGCAGGAAAATGCGCTCAGCCTGCTGCTCGGGGCGAACCCTGGAGCCATTAAGCGCAACGAGTTCGCTCAGTTGTCGCCGCTATCGCTGCCTTCCCAACTGCCGTCAACCCTGCTCAACCGCCGACCAGATATCGTTCAGGCCCAGCGTCAGTTAGTAGCCGCCGACGCCACGCTGGCTTCATCGCAGGCGCAACTGCTGCCGTCACTTAATCTTACCGCCACCGGCAGCCTGCAGGATCGTACCCTACCCGACCTGCTTGATAATCCGCTACGGTTATGGAGCCTCGGCGGTAGTATTCTGGCACCGCTTCTCAACCGCCAGGCACTGAATGCTCAGGTAGACGTGTCGATGGCCCAGCGCAATCAGGTGCTGTTTAGCTATGAGAAAACGGTACGCGGCGCGTTTAAAGAGGTGAATGACAGCCTCGATGCGACTGGCCGCTACGGTGAGCAACTGGCGGAACTGCAGGCGCAGGAGAAAGTTGCCCAGGAGACGCTGCGCATTGCCCAAAATCGCTATCGCAACGGCTACTCATCCTATCTGGCTGTGCTGGATGCCCAGCGCACGCTATTCTCCACTCAGCTCAGCGCGGTACAGGTGAAAAACAATCTGCTGCTGGCGCAAGTCGATTTGTATCGGTCGCTGGGAGGCGGCTGGTCTGCTTCATCAGGGATGTAATACGGCAAATCTGACTGGTGTGCGTATCATGGCGCTGGCAAGCCGCGAAGGGCATCAGGCAGTTAAAACCTGCAGTTGACGGTCACGGCCTTGCAAACGGTGGGCAGCAAAGGCGGGGATAAATTCACCCTCGCGTGGGTGAACATGTCATATTACCCACTTTCCCCGGCAACCCGTGCCACCGGGGAAAGCGGCAGTTTATACCGTAATCTGCTCCATCGCCTGCAGCACCCGCTTGTCGGAAATCGGATACGGCGTGCCAAGCTGCTGGGCGAACAGGCTGACGCGCAGCTCTTCTATCATCCAGCGGATCTCCTGCACATCGTCATCCTGACGGCGACTGGGCGGTAGCTTATTCAACCACTGCTGCCACGCCTGCTGGAGCCTTTCCACCTTCAGCATCTGCAGGCGGTCGCGGTGCGGGTCGATAGCCATTTTCTCCAGACGTTTTTCAATCGCCTGTAGATAGCGCAGCGTATCTCCGAGGTGGCGGAAACCGTTGCCGGTAACGAAACCACGATACACCAGCCCGCTCATCTGCGATTTGATATCCGCCAGCCCCAGCGCCATAGTCATATCTACCCGGCCTTTCAGCCGTTTGTTGATGTTAAAAACTGCAGTCAGGATCTGCTCGACCTGCCTGGCGATATCCACCACCGTCTCGTTCAGCTCGGCGCGCACTTTTTCATGCAACGCGGCAAAGCCCTCTTCGCTCCGCACCGGACCGCCCGCTTCATCAATCAGCTTATCCACGCCGCAGGAGATACAGTCATCAATCAGATCCAGTACTTTGCCGTAGGGGTTGAAATAGAGCCCCAGCTTGGCTTTATTCGGCAGCTTCTCGTGCAGATACTTAATCGGCGACGGGATATTCAGCAACAACAGGCGGCGCAGGCCGCGCCACATCTCCTGCTGCTGCTCCTGGGGATTATCAAACAACTTGATTGCCACGCTGTCGCGTTCGTCCACCAGCGCTGGCCAGGCCTTAACTTTGTAATTGCCACGCTTCTGCTCGTAACTCTCCGGAAGCCGACCGAAGCTCCAGATATGCAGCCCGCTCTGCTCGATACCATCATCGGCGACCGCGGACAGCGTCTCCTGCACCTTACCTTTCAGCGCATCTTTCAAATCCTGCAGCGAGCGCCCTTCCTGCAGCTTCTTGTTTTTATCGTCCACGACCCGGAAAGTGATTTTCAGGTGATCAGGCACCTGATCCCACTGCCAGGCCTCGCGGTCGATAGTCACGCCAGTCATCCGCCGCAGCTCGCGCTCCAGGGAGTCCAGCAGCGGCAGTTCCAGTGGCGTCACGCGGCCAAGAAACGCTTCCGCATAGTTTGGCGCGGGGACAAAATTGCGGCGCACCGGCTTCGGCAGCGATTTAATCAAGGCGATAATCAGCTCCCGGCGCAGCCCTGGGATCTGCCACTCAAACCCGATATCTGCCACCTGGTTGAGCAGCGGCAGCGGAATATGCACTGTCACGCCGTCAGCATCCGCGCCTGGTTCAAACTGATAGGTAAGACGCAGCTTCAGGTTGTCCTGATGCCAGAAGTTCGGATAGTCCAGCTTGCTGACCTGCTCCGCGCCTTCTTTAATCAGCATACTCTTTTCAAAATTGAGCAAATCCGGCGTATCGCGGCTGGTCTGTTTCCACCATTTATCAAAGTGGCGCGCAGAAATAACGTCATGGCTGATGCGCTGGTCGTAGAACTCAAACATCGTTTCATCATCGACGAGAATGTCGCGACGGCGCGATTTATGTTCCAGCTCTTCAATTTCCGCGCGCAGTTTCAGGTTATCGCGGAAGAACGTATGCCGGGTCCGCCAGTCGCCTTCCACCAGTGCGTGGCGGATAAACAGCTCGCGGCACAGCGCCGGGTCAATCTGGCTGTAGTTAACCTTACGCGCGGCAACAATCGGCAGCCCGTAAACGGTCACCTTCTCCGTCGCCATCACCGCCCCCTGCGCGCGCTCCCAGTGTGGCTCACTGTATGAGCGTTTAATCAAGTGCTGCGCGACCGGTTCGACCCACTCCGGCTCAATTCGCGCAGCGATACGCCCCCACAGGCGGCTGGTTTCCACCAGTTCGGCGACCATCGTCCATTTCGGCGGCTTTTTAAACAACCCGGAGCCGGGGAAGATAGAGAAGCGCGCATTACGTGCGCCGGTAAACTCCTGCTTATCGGCATCTTTCATACCGATGTGCGACAGCAGACCGGTCAGCAGCGCGGTGTGAATTTCGCGATATTCTGCCGGTTTGCTATTTACCGGCAGGCCGAGCTCTTTGACCACCTGGCGCAACTGAGTGTAGATATCCTGCCACTCGCGCACCCGCAGGTAGTTGAGGAAATCGACCCGGCACTGACGGCGGAACTGGTTCGAGGAGAGCGCTTTTTGCTGTTCGCCAAGGTAGTTCCACAGGTTGACGAACGCCTGGAAGTCGGACTCTTTATCGTGGAAGCGGCGATGCTTCTCATCGGACGCCTGCTGCTTGTCCATCGGCCGCTCGCGCGGATCCTGAATAGAGAGCGCCGAGGTAATAATCATCGCCTCGCGCACACAGCCGTGTTTTTGCGCCTCCAGCACCATCCGCGCCAGACGCGGGTCAACCGGCAACTGGCTGAGCTGGCGACCCATCGGCGTCAGCTTATACGCGGTCTGCTGTTCGGCGGTAGTAATCGCTCCCAGCTCTTCCAACAGCCGCACGCCGTCCTGAATATTGCGTTTATCCGGCGCTTCAACAAACGGGAACGCCGCGATATCGCCGAGCCCGAGCGCGGTCATTTGCAGAATAACAGAGGCCAGGTTGGTACGCAGAATTTCCGGGTCGGTAAACTCCGGGCGCGACAGGAAATCATCTTCCGAATAGAGGCGAATACAGATCCCTTCGGAGACACGACCGCAGCGGCCTTTACGCTGGTTAGCCGAAGCCTGGGAAACCGGTTCAATGGGCAGGCGCTGCACTTTGGTACGGAAGCTGTAGCGGCTGATACGCGCGGTACCCGGGTCGATCACGTACTTGATGCCCGGTACGGTCAGAGAGGTTTCCGCCACGTTGGTCGCCAGCACGATCCGCCGCCCGCTGTGGGCCTGGAACACGCGGTTCTGTTCGCTATTGGACAGTCGGGCATACAGCGGCAGCACTTCCGTATGGCGCAGGTTCAGTTTATTGAGCGCATCGGCGGTATCGCGAATTTCGCGCTCGCCGCTCATAAAGATGAGGATATCGCCCGGTTTTTCACGCCCGAGCTCATCAACGGCGTCGAAAATCGCCTGCAGTTGATCGCGCTCGGTGTCGTCCGCTTCTTCCACTATCGGCCGATAGCGCACTTCTACAGGGTAAGTTCGCCCGGACACTTCGATAATCGGCGCGTTATTAAAGTGACGCGAGAAGCGTTCCGGGTCGATGGTCGCCGAAGTGATAATAATTTTCAGATCCGGGCGACGCGGCAGCAGTTCTCGCAAGTAGCCGAGCAGGAAGTCGATATTCAGGCTGCGCTCGTGCGCTTCATCGATAATGATGGTGTCGTACTGCATCAGCAGCCGGTCCTGCTGGATTTCCGCCAGCAGAATACCATCGGTCATCAGCTTAACCATGGTGTTATCGCTGACGTGGTCGCTAAAGCGAACTTTATAGCCGATGCAGCCGCCCGGCTCTGTTTGCAGCTCTTCGGCAACACGGTTGGCGACAGTACGCGCGGCCAGACGACGCGGCTGCGTATGGCCGATTAAACCTTTGACGCCACGCCCCAGTTCCATACAAATTTTCGGCAGTTGAGTCGTTTTACCCGAACCGGTCTCCCCCGCCACAATCACCACCTGGTGATCGCGCACGGCTTCGAGAATCTCTTGTTTTTTCTGGCTAACCGGCAGGTTATCTGGATAAGTAATCGCTGGCCGAGCGGCTTTACGTAGCAGGATCTTCCCTGCCGCCTGTTCAATTTCTTGTGCTATCTCCCGAAGAATGGCCTGTTGGGCTTCAGGATTTTTAACCCTCTTCACGCCGTGCAGGCGACGGGCAAAGCGCGACTTATCGCGCAGCATCAGGCCATCAAGCTGCTCAAAGAGCGGTGAGAAGGTCATTTTTTGTTGTTCTGTCATAGCATTATCGGGCAGCGCACTGCCGGCAAAAATCTCTTTTGATGTATTGTGTTAGAGTACCACATTCGCGTATTTTGTGCCTTGTTCAAAAAAACTGAATACAGAGTTCGATTTATTGCGCTTTCTCTGTGGCATAATTGTGAATAGAGTGTCAACAAGCACCAGGGCATTGGCCCGTCAATCACATTTAAAAAGGAAACACCCATGAGCAAAGTATTAGTTCTGAAATCCAGTATTCTGGCAGGGTACTCGCAATCTGGTCAGTTGTCCGACTATTTCGTTGAACAATGGCGTGAAAAGCACGCTGAAGATGTTATCACCGTGCGCGACCTGGCTGTAAACCCAATCCCGGTACTGGATGGTGAACTGGTTGGCGCTCTGCGCCCGAGCGATACGCCGCTGACGCCGCGTCAGCAGGAAGCGCTGGCACTTTCCGACGAACTGATCGCTGAACTGCAGGCGAATGATGTGATTGTGATTGCGGCTCCGATGTACAACTTCAACATCCCGACCCAGTTGAAAAACTACTTCGACCTGGTGGCGCGCGCTGGCGTAACCTTCCGTTACACCGAGCAAGGGCCGGAAGGTCTGGTGAAAGGCAAACGCGCCGTAGTGGTCACCAGCCGTGGCGGTATTCATAAAGATACCCCGACCGATCTGGTCACGCCATACCTGTCCACCTTCCTCGGCTTTATCGGCATCACCGACGTGAACTTTGTGTTCGCTGAGGGCATCGCCTACGGCCCGGAAGTCGCAGCGAAAGCGCAGTCCGATGCTAAAGCGGCTATCGATAGCGTCGTTGCTGCATAAGACTTTACTCCTCCCGCTTCCCGGCGGGAGGAGTAGCACTGAGCGGAGAGTTTTTCTGCCAGAATGTTGCTCTCAGGATGATGATTTCGGCCGCAAATTCTCGTCAAACTCCAGACGTTTTCTCTCCGGCTCTACTTCTTTTAGCGGTTCCACCTGATGTAGCGTCTGTTTGCAGCGCTCCACCAGTATCTGATACTCCCTCGTCCCCTGCTTCTTCCAGGCCATCTCTTGTTCGTTTAAAGTGCGAATAGCTTTCGCCGGACTGCCGACAATGAGATGGTTGGCGGGCATCTTCGCATTAGCCTTCACAAATGCCGAAGCACCGACAATGCTGTTTTCCCCAATGATGGCCCCGTCGATAATAACCGCGCTCATTCCCACCAGCGCATTACGGCCGATAGTACAGCCGTGCAGAATAGCCCCGTGGCCGATATGCCCATCCTCTTCTACTATTGTGTCCTGACCGGGAAAGCCGTGCATGACGCAGTTATCCTGAATATTAGCGCCATCTTTCACGACGATGCGGCCAAAATCACCGCGCAGGCTGGCGTTAGGGCCCACGTAAACGCCTTTTCCGAGGATCACATCGCCAATCAGTACGGCGGTTGGGTGAACATAGCTCTCGTCCGGTACAACCGGGGTCATACCGTCAATCTGGTAGACAGGCATACCGCCTCCTCATGCCGCCGGTAAACCGCCAAAGCGCTGAAAATAGAGCGGCCCGGGTGCAGGTAACTCTCCCACCGAGCTTTCGCCTTTTTCACTGACAAAGGCCAGTGCACCGGATGCAACACGTTGATAAATATTAATACATAACTGACGGGCAGTCTGTCCGGCCCAGTGCGCAGGCAACAGCTCATCAGGCAATAAAGGATCTTTTAATACGACCCGACGATAAGAGTGGATCAATAATAGTTGAATACAGAAACAGCGTTGCGGCGTCAATTCGTTGATATCGCAGTCGCGAAGCACCCCCAGCAACGGACGAAACAATGCAATAAAGTTTTCATACATCGCATTTTGTTCCGTCAGATGCCAGCACTCTTCGACGCGATCGCGCAATGCCGCCCGGGAGAGCGCCAGCGGTGCGTACGCTTCGAAGCAGATAACGTTTTCCGCCACACCTGCTTCATGTAACAGCGATTGCACATCTGCCAGTTTCTGCGATGGTGAGGCCAGCAGACTTGGCGCGAGCACGCCAAATCCCTGCCAAAGTAGCTGTTTTTTAACTTCGGCCAGCGTGCCTTTCTCCAGCCCTTCCGACAGCAGCAATAACCAGCTACCATCCCATTCCGGGGTACAGGCACGATAGATTTTGTGTTCCGCGCGACGCGTCAGACGCAGCCCCTTGTCGCTGAGACGATAAAAACTACGCCGACCAATGCGTACCACATCAAGCCACGCTTCTTTATTCAGGCGAAATAGCGCGGTACGCACAAAACGCTCGCCAAACCCCAGCCCTTCCAGCAACGCCGCCACGCTGCCCAACCACATTTCTCCGCCGCGCTGGAGCAAGGCATCGCCATACAGCGAGACAATCAACGAGGTACCGCTTATCGGCATCGCTCCCACGGCTTGTTGAATAAAGCTATCAAGTTTACTCATCTGATTTCTTCTGTTGCTATTTTTATCCCGGATGAATCATAGCACAGGAATTTCCTCGTTCGCGCGGCGTTGGCCATGACGAACATCCCGGACGGAGAGACATATCGCTCTTCGTCCGGGCAACAATAATCAGATTTCGGGTAATGATTAAAACACTGTGTCGTTTTTACGCTTGTCAATAACGCGACACGCTTTACCTTCTGAACGCGGAATGCTGCCGCAGTTAACGATGCTGATATCAGTCGAAATCCCAACCATCGACTTGATCCGGTGACGCAGTTGATGGCAAATCTGACAGCGCTGCTCGTGGTTCAGCACCAGACTGCTCTCTTTCAGTTCTACGCGTATCGCAAGCGAATCAAGATGCCCGAGGCGAGTGATCTCCAGTTCATAATGAGGAGCCAGAGACTCACACTTGAGGATCTCCTCTTCCAGTTGCGACGGAAACACGTTAACGCCGCGAATGATCAGCATATCGTCGCTGCGTCCGCTAATACGTTCCATGCGGCGCATCGTACGCGCAGTACCGGGCAACAAACGGGTCAGATCGCGGGTGCGAAAGCGGATCACCGGCAGCGCTTCTTTAGTTAGCGTGGTAAACAGCAACTCCCCGTATTCTCCCTCCATCAGCGGCGTACCGTCTTGCGGGCTAACTACTTCCGGAAAGAAATGATCTTCCCAGATAGTCGGGCCGTCGGCGGTTTCCAGACACTCCATTGCTACTCCCGGCCCCATCACTTCCGACAATCCATAGATATCCAGTGCGGAAATCCCCAGCCGACGTTCGATTTCCATACGCATCGCCTGCGTCCAGGGTTCTGCGCCGAATACACCAACACGTAAAGAGCAACCGCTGGCATCGCCGCCCATCTGGCGTTCGAGCTCATCAATCAGATTCAGACAATAAGACGGTGTTACCATAATCAGGTCCGGCCTGAAGTCTCTGATCAGTTGTATCTGTTTTTCCGTCTGCCCGCCGGACATCGGGATCACCGTCGCCCCCAGGCGTTCAGCGCCATAGTGTGCGCCGAGGCCGCCAGTAAACAGTCCATAACCGTAGGCAACATGGATTTTGTCTTTTGCCGTACCGCCCGCAGCACGTAATGAGCGAGCGACGATATTTGCCCAGTTATCAATATCGTTTTGCGTATAGCCCACCACAGTGGGCTTACCGGTGGTGCCTGATGATGCATGGATACGCACCACCTGTTCCATGGGGACCGCAAAAGTATCAAACGGATAGTTATCGCGCAGATCCTGTTTGGTAGTACACGGAAATTTGCTGATATCGCTCAGTTCATGAAAATCGTCAGGATGGACTCCTGTTGCATCAAATTTACGGCGATACATCGGCACATTGTCGTATGCATGTTTCAGGGTCCATTTCAGACGCCGGATTTGTAAGGCATGCAGTTCGTCGCGCGATGCCGTTTCAATCGGATCTAATTTTGTCGTCGTTATCATTTTTTAGGGTACTCGCAGGTAATAAGCTCACACTCGCTCCAGGATCATGGCAATGCCCTGACCCACACCAATACACATCGTGCATAGCGCATAGCGCCCGTTACGTCTTTGTAACTCCCGACTGGCACTTAACACCAAGCGGGCTCCGCTCATCCCCAACGGATGGCCTAAAGCGATGGCGCCACCGTTGGGGTTTACATGGGAGGCATCGTCCGCCAGCTCCAGTTGTCTGAGCACGCCCAACGCCTGGGCGGCGAAGGCTTCGTTCAGCTCAATCAGATCCATATCGTTAATATTCAGTCCGGCGCGCGCCAGCACTTTGCGTACTGCCGGTACGGGCCCTAGCCCCATCAGACGCGGTTCGACGCCTGCCGTGGCCATTGCCACAATGCGTGCGCGTGGCGTCAGTCCCTGGCGACTCGCTTGCTGTTCGCTGGCGATGATCAGCGCCGCTGCCCCGTCGTTTACTCCCGACGCATTGCCTGCGGTGATCACGCCGTTTTTGCGGAAGGGTGTTTTCAGCCGCGCAAGTTGCTCAAGGGAAGTGTCCGCCCGCGGATGCTCGTCGTCACGCACCACGTTCATCGTCCCTTTCTTAGCAATAATCTGTACCGGCACGATCTCCTGCGCCAGGATGCCTTCACGCTGCGCTTGCGCCGTGCGCTGTTGGCTGCGATAAGCAAAAGCGTCCTGATCTAAGCGGCTGATATTTAATAATTCAGCAACGTTCTCTGCGGTTTCCGGCATGCTGTCGGTACCAAATTGCTGCTGCATAAGCGGGTTGATAAAACGCCAGCCAATGGTGGTATCAAACAGGTCGGCCTGCCGCTGATACGGTGTGCTGGCTTTCCCCATCACAAACGGCGCGCGCGACATGGACTCCACGCCACCAGCTATCATCAGATCCGCTTCTCCGGCTTTGATGGCGCGGGCGGCACAGCCGATAGCGTCCAGTCCTGAGCCGCACAGGCGGTTAATGGTGGTTCCGGGGACAGTATGCGGATAGCCTGCCAGCAGCGTCGCCATGCGAGCAACATTACGGTTGTCCTCACCCGCCTGGTTGGCACAGCCCAGAATCACATCATCAATTGATTCCGGGTCAAACTTAGGGTTACGACTCAGCAGTTCACGCAACGGGATGGCAGCAAGGTCGTCAGCACGTACGCTGGCCAGCGCCCCGCCATAACGGCCGATCGGAGTACGGATCCCATCGCAAATAAAAGCGTCGCGCATCAGGCTTCCCCTGTGATTGTGCTGCTGGTACGGTGCGATTTACCGCGAAACAGGGCGACAAATTTTTGCTGTTGATTGACAATTTCGATGTCATAGACACCTGTCAACTTTCCCTGCTGCCTCATCATTGCTGTGGCGATTAAATTGTCGCCCTCGAAGGCGGGCCGCAGAAAGTCAATGCTCGCTGCTGCGCCGATCACCACTCCCCCCTGGCTATTGCAGGCATAGGCAAAAGCCGTATCGGCTAATGCAAAGAGCAGTCCGCCGTGGCAGATTTGAAAGCCGTTGAGCATACTCGGTACAACGACCATGCTCATCTGCGCATAGCCCTCGTCCATATCAATAATTTCGATTCCCATCGCCTTCGCGCAGGTATCTTTCTCATACATCGCGAAGGCATTACGCCAGACTTCATTGCTCATTTTGTTTCTCCATCAGCGCCTTCTGGCGCAGCAGGGAACAGGGGCGATACCGTTCTTCGCCATAATGCTGTTGCAGGTTTTCCAGCAGACGCTGGACGCGCCCCCAGCCGAGTGATTTTCCCCACGCCAACGGCCCACGGGGGTAGTTAACGCCCAGACACATGGCAGTATCGATATCCTCCGCACTGGCGACGCCCTTTTGCAGCGCATCCAACGCTTCGTTAACCAGCATTGCCACCGTGCGCCACACCAGCAGGCCGGGATAGTCGGCGATCTGCAGCACTTTTTTACCCTGCTGCTGGAAGTAGAAAATCGCTTTATCGGTAGCGGCCTGGGGGTTGCTCCCGGCACTGGCCAACACAACGGTGTCGCCCGCGCTGTGGTCATACACCACCACCGGTCGACTGTGCCGCACGCTTAAGGCCAGCGCGGTTTCACCGGTGGTTTCCAGTAACAGCACGTCATCCAGATCAGTGACAACGTCACATTTAATAATTTTCGCAGCGCACTCAGGCGCCACCTTAGCCAGCGCCAATTCCGGCTGAAGCTCGACAGGCCAGCGGTATACGCCCTGCCCGTTTTTCTTACCCAGCCGCCCGGCCAGCGCCAGCTCCTGCTGCAACAGCGACGGCAGATAGCGACGGTCCTGCCAGAAGGCGTTAAACACCGAGCAGGTCACCGCAAAGTTAACGTCCTGGCCAATCAGGTCGGTCAATGCCAGCGGACCCATTGGAAAACCACCGCCTTCGCGCAGGGCGGCGTCAATCACCTCCGGTGCGGCGACTTGCTCCTCCAGGGCTCGCCACGCTTCGGCGTAATAAGGACGTGCCACGCGGTTAACGATAAAACCGGGCGTCGAGCGGCAGCAAACCGGCTGCTTTCCCCAGTCACTCACGCACTGGCAGAGTTGCTCAACGACTTTCGCCGAGGTCTCAAGCCCGCTGACCACTTCCACCAGCTTCATCACCGGAGCTGGGTTAAAAAAGTGCAGCCCGGCTACCCGTTCAGGATGTTTTACATCGGCAGCGATGGCGGTAATGGATATCGACGATGTATTACTGGTCAGCAGCGTCAACGGGGAACAGATCTCCGCCAGCTGTTTGAACAACGCTTTTTTCACATCCAGACGCTCGGAGGCGGCCTCAATCACCAGTTGCGCGCATGCCAGCCCGTTCAACTCGTCAACCGGGATCAGGCGCGCCAGCAAGGCATCCGCCTGATCCGCTGCCAGCTTTCCACGCGCCACTCGCGAGGCTGAACGTTGCGCGATACCATCAATGGCCTGCGCGATGGCTTCGCTGGAAATATCGTGCATAAGAACCTGATGGCCAGCAGCGGCGGCAACTTCCGCAATACCTGCCCCCATGGTGCCACTCCCAATTACCGCGACAGTGGGTAACGTTTTGCTCATCGGTTATTTCCCGCTGAATTGAGGCGAACGCTTCGCCATGAAAGCGCTGACGCCTTCGCGATAGTCAGCGCTGCGTCCGGCCAGCCGCTGATAATCGCGCTCAACATCGAGCTGCTGATCAAGGGTCCGGGTTTCTGCAAGCTGTAGCGCTTTCTTAATCAGCCCCAGGCCATAGGTCGGCTGGGCTGCCAGATGACGCGCCAGCGCCAGGCCGCTCTCTTTAAGCTCGTCATCGTCCACTACCTGCCAGATCATCCCCCACTGCGCCGCCTGCTCTGCGCTCAGGCTATCGCCCAGCAGCGCCAGCGCCATCGCCCTGGCGCGCCCCGCCACGCGCGGCAGAAACCAACTGCCGCCGCAGTCCGGCACCAGACCAAGTTTGCTGAACGCCATGACGAATTTCGCCGAACGCGCCGCCAGTACAATATCGCAGCCTAAAGCCAGCGTAGCTCCCGCCCCCGCCGCTACGCCGTTCACCGCACAAATCACCGGTTTCGGCAGCGCCGCCAGACGACGCACTAGCGGGTTATAGAAACGCTCGACCGATAAACCGAGATCGGGCGCCGGACCGCTGGGGTCGACGTTGCGGTCATTTAAATCCTGCCCGGCACAGAAGCCGCGCCCCGCACCAGTAACTAGTAAACAGCGCACGCTGTCATCACGTTCGGCATGTTTCAGGCACTCCGCCAGTTGCTGGTGCATCAGGTCATTAAAACTGTTCAGACGTTCCGGGCGATTAAAGGTAATCGTCATTACGCCTTGTTCCACTTTGCTGAGAATGAAAGCTTCCACTATTAGCGTCCTTTAAATTCCGGGATACGTTTGTGTAAAAAGGCATCGATGCCTTCACGACGGTCTTCGGTCGCGCTCAGTAAGGTAAAAAGCTGCCGCTCCTGCTGAAGCCCGGCCTGCAGGCTGACTTCCTGCGACAGGCGCAAAGACTGTTTGGCCGCGCGCAGCGCCAGCGGCGAGTGACGGGCAATGGTTGCAGCCAGGCTGAGCGCATATTCATCGGTCAGCGCTGGCGGATAAACATCGCTGACCAGCCCCGCCCGCAGCGCCTGATGGGCATCTATACTTTCGCCGCTCAATACCATTCGGCTGGCCAGCGCTTTGCCGATACTGCGGATCAGGCGCTGGGTACCGCCTGCTCCTGGTATAATGCCGAGGACAATTTCCGGCAGGCCAAAGCGGGCGTTATCGCCGGCCACAATCAGGTCGCAGAGTAGAGCCAGTTCACATCCGGCTCCGAGGGCATAGCCGTTAACCGAAGCGATCAGCGGTTTGCTGAAGGCGTCGATACGCGCCCAAAACCGCGGGCGAATATCGTCGAAGGTGGCGGGCAGGTCTTTTTCCGCCATTTCATTCAGATCAGCCCCTGCGGCAAAAAAGCGTTCGTTACCGCTTATCACGCAAACACCAATCGTCGGATCTATCGCCGCCGCATCCAGCGCGTCGGCTAGCAACATCAGTAGCGAGTTGCTGAGTGCGTTACGCGCTTGCGGACGATTGAGCGTCAACTGTAAGACGCGATCATGGCGAGCGATCAGTAGCTCACTCATGCCATCCCCCGGGCATCGAAGTCGACGATCACGTCGCTGCTGGTCGGCAGTGACTGGCAGCTCAGCACATAACCTGCCGCGATCTCATCCGCTTCGAGGCTATAATTGGCGGCCATCGCCACTTCACCGCGCAGCACTTTACATCGACAGGTCGCGCATACCCCACCTTTACAGGAGAACGGTAAATCCGCCCCCTGACGCAGGGCGGCGTCAAGAATGCTGTCGTCTTCCGCGCGTAGCGTGATGGTCCTGTCACGACCATCCTGACGAATAGTGACTGTGCGGCCTTCCGCCTGCACGCCGATAGCACGCTTACCGCTGGTTTCAGGCGTATTGAAACGCTCAAGATGAATCGCATTTTTCGCTATTCCCAGCTCATGTAATGCCGCTTCCGCTTCATCCATCATCGCGGTCGGACCGCAAACAAAGGCCTCATCAAAGCGGCTGAAGTCGATCAAATGATCGGCCAGTTGCTGCAGTTTTCCCCTGTTGATGCGTCCCTGTAACAAATCACTGTCCATCGCTTCCTGGCTGAACAGGTAAACAATCTGTAAACGTTGCGGATAGCGGTCTTTTAAATCTGCCAGCGCCTGACGAAACATCATGCTATCGCTGCTGCGATTGCCATAAATCAGCGTGAACTGACTAGCGGTTTCGCTGGCAAGGGTCGCCTCAATAATCGCCATCATCGGTGTGATCCCGGAGCCGACGGCAATGGCAAGGTAGTCGCCGCGATGTCCAACCTGCGGTTGATAGCCGAAGAGACCTTGCGGCACCATGACTTCCAGCGCCATACCTGGATGAATATCGCTCCGGGCATAATGGGAAAAGCGCCCTCCTTCGATAGCCTTCACCGCAACGCTAATTTCTCCCGGCGGGCAATTTCGACAGATGGAGTAACAGCGACGTAGCTCCTCTCCGCCAATGCGTGCTTTCAGGGTCAGGTGCTGGCCGGGACGAAAGGCATATTCCGCCTGTAAAGTTTGTGGAACAGCAAAGGTGATCGTTACCGCATCGCGAGTTTCCGGCTCGACTTTCGCCACGGTAAGCGAATGAAATATAGTCATCACAACCTCAAATACATTTAAAGTAATCAAAGGGTTCCCGGCAGCTATCGCAGCGATACAGCGCTTTGCAGGCCGTGGAACCGAATTCGCTGATCAACGAGGTATGGGTGCTACCACAACGCGGGCAGACCACGTCAACCGGCATTTCTGTGCGGCAAGCGTGTGTCTGCGGCGGGCTGATACCATACTGACGCAGACGTTCACGAGCATCCGGGCTCATCCAGTCGGTGGTCCACGGCGGATCGAGCTGCAGCACAATATGTACTGGCGTGTAGCCATGCTCAGCCATCAGCGCACGTATTTCGCCCATCAGGTACTCGGTGGCCGGGCAACCCGAATAGGTTGGCGTAAAACCGATAACCCAACCTTCGTTACCGTGCTTAATGCTGCGTATCATGCCGAGATCAGTGAGAGTCAGTACCGGGACTTCCGGATCCGGGATGGTGCTTAATAAGTTCCAGATAGCGTGAACTTCTGCGGGTACGATATTGCCGAGTCGTTGCATAACCCCCTCCGGTTACCAGCGCAGACCAGGATAAGTCCGTTGCAGATATTGCATCTCCGCCAGTAACGGTCCGAGATGCTCGCTATGCAAACCCTGTTTACCGCCGCTGCGATAGGGCGCTTCTTGTGGGATCTGCAGGCCGGCGTCAAGCAGTGCGGTATGGACCGTGTTTTGCCATTCGGACTGCAACTGACGCGGGTCAACGGCGATCCCGTCAGCAGCCAGCTTGATTTCCAGGTCATCCGTCTGGAAGAGTTCGCCCGTAAAGCGCCACAAGTCGTTCACTGCCCGTTGCATTTTCTCATTCGATAGCGCAGTGCCATTACCGAGGCGTTCCAGCCAGCCGCGGCTAAAACGCTGGTGGTAGCGCACCTCTTTCAGCGCCTTTGCCGCAATGGCGGAGAGTTGTGCATCGCGACTGTTGCTCAGCCGGGTAAACAACGCCACGTGCCAGACATCCATAAAGAACTGGCGAGCGATAGTATCGGCAAAATTGCCATTCGGTTGTTCCACCAACAGCAGATTGCTGTACTGACGTTCATCACGATGAAAAGCCAGGGTGTCTTCATCGCCGCTTCCCGCCAGCTCAGCGGCATAAGTCAGAAAATTGCGTGCTTGTCCAAGCAGATCCAGGCTGATATTGACCAACGCAAGATCAATTTCCAGCTCCGGCGCGTGACCGCACCACGCGCCTAAACGCTGAGCCAGCACCAGACCGTTGTCGCCAAGACGCAAGGCATACGTTGCCACGGGATTAGTGTTATTCATCGCCGCCTCACATATGTTCCATGCCTTTCGGCACAGTGTAGAAGGTGGGATGGCGGTAGATTTTACTCTCCGCAGGGTCAAAAAATTCGCCGCGCTCTTCCGGTTGCGAGGCGATGATTTCACTCGCCTTCACCACCCAAATCGAGCAACCTTCATTGCGGCGAGTATAGGCATCGCGGGCATTCTCCAGCGCCATCCGCTCATCCGCTGCGTGCAGGCTACCCACATGGCGGTGCGACAGCCCCTGTTTGCTGCGCACGAAAACTTCATATAACGGCCAGTAAATTTTGCTCATGGTTGTTTCTCCTTATTTATGCCGCATCGCGGGCCTGTTGTTTTTGTGCATGCGCCAGCGCAGCTTCCCGCACCCATGCGCCCTCTTCCCAGTCCTTACGCCTGGCGGCCAGCCGCTCGTGGTTGCAAATGCCGCGACCACTGATCACCTCATTGAATTCCTGCCAGTCGATCTCACCGAAACGATAATGGCCTGTGGCTTCGTCGAAATGTAAATCTGCGTCCGGCACAGTCATGCCAAGGACATCCGCCTGCGGTATGGTGTTATCGACAAAGCGCTGACGCAGTTCATCATTGGAGTGACGCTTGATTTTCCATGCCATGCTACTGGCGCTGTGCGGTGAGTTGCTGTCGTTTGGACCGAACATCATCAACGCTGGCCGCCAGAAACGATTGATGGCGTCCTGTAGCATCTGGCGCTGTGCGTCATTGCCCTGAGCCAGTGCCATACAGGCTTCAAAACCCTGTCGCTGATGAAAACTCTCTTCTTTGCAGATTTTGACCATCGCCCTGGCGTAGGGGCCATAAGAGGTGCGGCACAGCGCCACCTGGTTGACGATAGCCGCGCCATCCACCAACCAGCCAATCACGCCGATATCCGCCCATGTCAGGGTCGGGTAGTTGAAAATCGAGGAATATTTCATCTGCCCATCGAGCATTTTCTGATACAGATCTTCCCGAGCGCAGCCAAGCGTTTCCGTCGCGCTGTACAGATACAAACCATGTCCCGCCTCATCCTGTACTTTTGCCAGCAGAATCGCCTTACGGCGCAGTGTCGGTGCGCGATTTATCCAGTTGCTTTCCGGCAGCATGCCGACGACTTCCGAATGGGCATGCTGACCTATCTGACGGATGAGCGTTTTACGATAAGCATCCGGCATCCAGTCCTGCGGCTCGATGGCCGTCTCCAGCGCGATGCGCTGTTCAAAGCGTTGTTCTTCTGTCACGTCGTCACCTTTATTGATTCATTGAAATTAAATATTTTTACTTTTTTGAATCATTTCTTTTGATAAAAGTTACATTCAAGTTAAATAAAACCACAATTTTTGTTTGTCTTTTTTGTGATAACAGCCGCAAAAGATTTTAAATATTCATTAATATCAATCAAATAAAAATGGAGCTGTAATCATCACTATGGAAATGTTAACAAATTATTAAATTTGATCTTGATTTTTATGATTCACGAAATGACTATTGATTAATTATTTATGCAACATAAAGAGGAGGATGTGATGCGGCAATTAGCGAGCTACTTATCCGGCATGTGGCAAACTGGCCACGGCCATGCACGAACTATCCGCCATGCCATCAGTGGGAAAGCGCTTTGGGAAGTAACCAGCGAAGGTCTGGATATGGCGCAGGCACGACGCTTTGCGATTGAACGCGGCGGCACAGCGCTACGGGCAATGACCTTTATTGAGCGCAGCGCGATGCTTAAAGCGCTTGCCAGGCATCTGCTGGAGCAGAAAGCGGAGTTGTACGCGATCTCCGCCGAAACGGGAGCCACTCGCGCCGATAGTTGGGTGGATATCGAAGGGGGAATTGGCACCCTTTTCACCTATGCAAGTCTTGGCAGTCGTGAGCTGCCGGACGATACACTGTGGCCGGAAGATGAACTGATCCCCCTGTCAAAACAGGGTGGCTTCGCCGCCCGCCACGTTCTGACGTCGAAATCCGGTGTGGCGGTGCATATCAACGCCTTCAACTTCCCCTGCTGGGGCATGCTGGAAAAGCTGGCGCCGACCTGGCTTGCCGGGATGCCCGCCATCATCAAACCGGCCACTGCCACCGCGCAACTGACTCAGGCGATGGTCAAATCAATTGTCGACAGCGGGCTGGTGCCAGACGGCGCGATTAGCCTGATCTGCGGCGGAGCGGGCGACCTGCTCGACCATCTGGATAGTCAGGATGTGGTGACCTTTACCGGCTCTGCGCATACTGGCCGACAGTTGCGCATGCATCCCAATCTGGTTGCAAAGTCCATCCCCTTTACCATGGAAGCGGACTCGCTCAACTGCTGCGTGCTCGGTGACGACGTCACGCCGGAGCAGCCGGAATTCGCTTTGTTCATTCGCGAAGTGGTGCGTGAGATGACGGCAAAAGCCGGGCAAAAGTGCACCGCAATCCGCCGTATTATCGTGCCGCAGACGCAGGTCAACAGGGTGAGCGAAGCGCTGATCGCCAGATTGCAAAAGGTGACCATCGGCGACCCGGCGCAGGAAGGCGTGAAGATGGGGGCGCTGGTGAACAACGAGCAGCGGCAGGACGTGCAGGATAATGTAAACCGTCTGGTGGCAGCCGGATGTGAAGTGCTGCTGGGCGGCAAGGCCGATCTCAGCGCTGCCGGGGCCTTCTTCCCGCTAACGTTGCTGTTCTGTCCTCAGCCGGACGAAACACCCGAAGTACACGCCATTGAAGCTTTTGGTCCCGTCGCTACCCTGATGCCTTATAAGAACGTCGGGCACGCCATGACCCTGGCGCGGGCCGGTGAAGGTAGCCTGGTCGGTACCCTGGTGACCGCCAGCGGCGAACTGGCGCGTGAGTTTATTCTCGGTGCTGCACGTGCGCACGGACGTATTCAGGTACTGAACGAAGAGTCTTCCGCAGAATCCACCGGCCACGGCTCCCCGCTACCTCAGTTGGTGCACGGCGGTCCGGGACGCGCCGGTGGTGGTGAAGAGCTGGGCGGCCTGCGGGCGGTGAAGCACTATATGCAGCGCACTGCGATTCAGGGCAGTCCGACGATGCTCGCCGCTATCGGTCAACAGTGGGTGCGCGGCGCACAGGTGGTTGAAGACCGCATTCACCCGTTCCGCAAATATTTCGAAGAGATCCAGCCGGGCGATAGCCTGCTGACCCCGCGCCGCACGCTGACCGAAGCGGATATCGTTAATTTCGCCTGCCTGAGTGGCGATCACTTTTACGCCCATATGGATAAGATTGCCGCCGCAGAGTCGATTTTCGGCGAGCGCGTGGTGCATGGCTACTTCCTGATTTCCGCTGCTGCCGGACTGTTTGTTGACGCCGGG
>DASYFN010000057.1:0-42134 GCA_036498385.1 Klebsiella sp. | reverse complement strand
TGCTGACCAGCCTGTTTGTTTGCCAGCCAAACTATAACGCCACTCGGCACCGGCTGGCGTTAAGGATAATTGGTACCCTACTCGGCGTGGCGATAGGTCTACCAGTGCTTCTTCTTGTACCGTCCGTTGAAGGTCAGTTGCTTTTAATTGTTCTGACCGGCGTACTGTTCTTCACTTTCCGTAATGTGCAATACGCCCACGCGACAATGTTCATTACCCTCCTGGTTTTGCTGTGCTTTAACCTCCTGGGTGAAGGTTTTGAAGTTGCCCTGCCGCGTATCTTTGATACGTTGATCGGCTGTGCTATCGCCTGGGCCGCAGTCAGCTTTATTTGGCCAGACTGGAAATTTCGCAATCTACCACGCGTACTCGAACAAGCAATCAATGCCAACTGCCGGTATTTAGATGCCATACTTGAGCAATATCATCAGGGACGCGACAACCGCCTTGCCTATCGTATTGCGCGAAGGGCAGCACACAACAGGGATGGTGAATTGGCATCAGTAGTATCAAACTTATCGACAGAACCAAGGGCTGGCTTGCAAATGCGAGAAACTGCCTTTCGTTTGTTGTGCCTGAACCATACTTTTACCAGCTATATTTCAGCCCTTGGAGCCCATAGGGAAAAGCTGGCAACGCCAGATATCCTGGAACTTCTGGATGATGCCGTTTGTTATGTCGATGACGCGTTGCACCACTTGCCAGCCGATGAGCAGCGGGTACAGCAAGCTTTAGCAAGCCTGCAGACCCGGATACAGCATCTCGACCCTCGCGCCGATAGCAAAGAACCGTTAGTGCTTCAACAAATCGGACTGCTACTGGCACTGCTGCCAGAAATTTGTCGGCTACAGCGACAGATTGAGATTCAACCTGGGTAGGTTTCCATCTCCTGCACCTGTTCCGCTGCCCACTCCTCAAGCTCCTGACGCTGTTGCGTCGGGAGCGTGGCCGCGTGTACGCCCGCAATAGCACCTTCTAAGGAATAAAGTACATTAACTGTTAGCGCTTTATTCATTTTTCGTAGCCTCAGCCAGGCTTCTTTGGCCCCAATCTTACGCAGCGTTAATTCATCTGCGATGCCTGAATTAATCAACTGTAGCTCCATGTGAAAACTGATATTTGGCAAATTTTTTAATCTCCCGGAATGTCGTTGCCGATGTTTTTCATGACGAGCGCTTTGTAATGACAGCGCTGATAAATGAAAAAGCATTCTGCTATCATGCCAAAGCCCGTCATCTATACGATAATACTTCAGCGCGACCAGACGCCCATTCTTCTGCATCCTCAACAGCGGGTTTTTATGTGCCACACGGTACTCCGCGCTCTGCTCACAAACCCGAAGATAGATTTCCCCCTCAGCCATCATGGCAAACACGGTATTATCTATCGCCAGGCTATAGCCACCAAATAAGGGCCGACAGCTTATTTTTCCTAATGGAGACAAACATGCCCGAAACTGATGGATCCTAAAACATACAAGTTTCTTCATGATTATTCCTTTGTTAATCATGTAAATAAGACACGAATTTGTTAGCGGATCTGCTAATAAAGAAAATAAGTGACTTCCCTTCATGCAGCAACATGAATTATCTCTTTATTTTAATCAGCTTGTTTTTTTGCGAGTGGCTTTCAGAAAATAGCCTTTGGATGAAGTCAAAGCAGGTAAGTTAAAATGCTTAATTAATATTAATCACACCAGGGAACATAAAGCATGGCGTAACCAGCCGTTTATAGACGGTTAACACCATAATTTGTGGAAATAATTTGCTAAAGAAAAAATAGCGACAACGATGAATTCATATTCTGTACGCGCCATCACTCGACGCTTTCAACACTTATTCATTGACGAAGATGTGCAAATTTCATCCAGAAAAAGAGAAAATGGGGTTGATCTTTCACTCTGTCGCATATACTGTATATGCATACAGTAAGCCACAGGCGGGATAGACTATGTTTACATCAGTTCACGCGAATCGTTCACCATTGACTTCTACTTCAGTACGTCATCGCTCTCATGACGCTGCCGAACAGCCAGCTAATGGGCTGATCAGTGAAATAGTCTATCGAGAAGATCAGCCCATGATGACACAACTGCTATTGCTTCCTTTATTACAACAGCTTGGTCAGCAATCACGCTGGCAGCTTTGGCTGACTCCACGGCAGAAGTTGAGCCGTGAATGGGTGCAGTCGTCCGGTTTGCCGCTATCCAAAGTTATGCAGATCAGCCAGCTCTCCCCTGCTAACACCCTGGAATCAATGGTCCGCTCACTGCGTACTGGAAATTATAGTGTCGTCATTGGCTGGCATTCAGATGAACTGAGCATTGGAGAACATGAACGACTGGTTGCCGCTGCAGAAGAGGGGCATGCGATGGGTTTCATCATGCGCCCGGTAAGAAATCCTGATCAACGAGGCAGACAACTTTTCGGGCTAAAAATTCATTCAAATCTGTATCATTAATAGAATTTAGGATTAATCCTGGGATTTTTTTTTGCTCTGACGTGAGATAAGCTTTCTCTATAGGTATTTTTGTGAAAATGCTTGTGTGATGCGGGCTCGAGACTTTTTTCGCTCCATAAAATTCAACGGTATTTGTTAAACATTGCGTACACAACCCTTTTTTTTCATATGCCTGACGGAGTTCACACTTGTAAGTTTCTAACTAAGTTGTAGACTTTACATCGCCAGGGGTGATCGGCTTACGCTGCATGTATCAGCATAGTTAACAACAAGTGACACCTCGGGTAAAGGATCTAACCGTGGGGGCTTTTGAACCTTCATGGCGAATTTTGGATGATAATGAGGCGCAAAAAATGAAAAAGACAGCTATCGCGATTGCAGTGGCACTGGCTGGCTTCGCTACCGTAGCGCAGGCCGCTCCGAAAGATAACACCTGGTATACAGGTGCTAAACTGGGCTGGTCCCAGTATCATGACACCGGTTTCTACGGTAACGGTTTCAAAGGCAACAATGGCCCGGTTCGTAACGATCAACTGGGTGCTGGTGCGTTTGGTGGTTACCAGGTTAACCCGTACCTCGGTTTCGAAATGGGTTACGACTGGCTGGGTCGTATGGCTTATAAAGGCAGCGTTAACAACGGCGCTTTCAAAGCTCAGGGTGTTCAACTGACTGCTAAGCTGGGTTACCCGATCACTGACGATCTGGATATCTATACCCGTCTGGGTGGCATGGTTTGGCGCGCTGATTCCAAAGGTAACTATGCTAACGGTGTTTCCCGTAACGAGCACGACACTGGTGTATCCCCGGTATTCGCGGGCGGCTTAGAGTGGGCTGTTACTCGTGACATCGCCACCCGTCTGGAATATCAGTGGGTTAACAACATCGGCGATGCTGGCACCGTTGGTGCCCGTCCTGATAACGGCATGCTGAGCCTGGGTGTTTCCTACCGTTTCGGTCAGGACGATGTTGCTCCGGTTGTCGCTCCGGCTCCGGCCCCGGCTCCAGAAGTTGCTACCAAGCACTTCTCCCTGCGTTCTGACGTTCTGTTCAACTTCGCTAAAGCTACCCTGAAACCAGAAGGTCAGCAGGCTCTGGATCAGTTGTACACCCAACTGCTCAACATGGATCCGAAAGACGGTTCCGCAGTTGTTCTGGGCTTCACTGACCGTATCGGTTCTGTAGCATACAACCAGCAGCTGTCTGAGAGACGTGCTCAGACCGTTGTTGATTACCTGGTTTCTAAAGGTATCCCGGCGAACAAAATCTCCGCTCGCGGTATGGGTAAATCCAACCCGGTTACTGGCAACACCTGTGACAACGTGAAACCTCGTGCAGCTCTGATTGACTGCCTGGGTCCGGATCGTCGCGTAGAGATCGAAGTTAAAGGCTACAAAGAAGTTGTAACTCAGCCGCAGGCTTAAGTTATATCGTCGAAAAAACCCCGCATTGCGGGGTTTTTTTTGGATTAAATTCATATATCAAAAAGCAACAAATCAGCAAAGTACCCACATTCCGACGCTTACATCGCTACTCTTTACCTAGCAGAACCTGCAAATCATGCTTCAGGCTGGACATCTTGCTGGCATACTTCTCTTTATGCTCAGCATCCTCAATCAACTGCACAATTGTTTCCGACAGCGTTTTACCCCGCCTTTGAGCCAGACCGGCAAGACGCTGCCAGACCATGAATTCAAGGTCGATAGACTTTTTACGCGTATGCTGATGCTCAGCGTTAAAATGACGCTTGCGTCGGGCGCGGATAGTCTGCTTCATGCGGTTCACTAGCCCTGAATTCATATGCTGCTCAATCCAGGTATTCACCAGCACGGGTTCATTTTCGAGTGTTAGTAATAAATCGACCGCGGCTTGCGCTGCGCTGGCTTCAATGTAGCGGGTAATAAGTTCACCTTCCCGGTGCTTTTTTACCAGATATGCCCACTTCCAGCCGCTTTCAAGATTTTCCAATTGTTGATATTTCATTGCGATCTCAATGTGACCGTGTAACTCATTTCAGGATATCAGTTTTTTCTTGCTGTGCTGAGAATAAATCATCTTTCGTGATGTTGGTAGATTCGTTATCACCGCAACAATCGCAATCCTCCGTGTGCTCAGACGCCGCATAATGTATAATCGCGCGTTTTACATCTGACTAAAAAACAGCGACTTTGACCATTACGAAACTTACCCGAAACGACCTCGCTCCTGATACGCAAAGTTATCAGGCGCTGTTTGCACAAGCCGACTTAGCTCATGCAAAAGCATCTCTTTCAGGCGAACTGCAACCCCGTTTATTCTATGCCCTGGAGCAGCTACTGGTCACTCCAGCCATTTCACCGTTTATGCTGGTTAAAATTCCGGAAGAACCGGAGTACCTGCAATGGCTAGCTAATGAAACCCGTACTTTACATCAACCACCAGAAACGCTCTGTGGGGTTCACTATCAGGTTAATGGTGGAAAAGTCTCTCTCTCTCCGGCGCAAACTGCGGAAGATAATTTCGCCAGCGTTGCTCCGGTCGAAGCAGCAGATTGGGTTGAAGCAGAGCAACTTTTTGGCTGCGTGCGCCAGTTTAATGGTGAAATCACTTTACAACCCGGTCTGGTCCATCATGCTAACGGCGGCGTATTAATTCTCTCCCTCCGTGCATTACTGGCTCAACCCCTACTGTGGATGAGGCTAAAAAATATGGTGGCCCGCCAGCGTTTTGACTGGCTATCATTCGATGAATCTCGCCCTCTTCCGGTGAGCATTCCCTCCATGCCCTTGATTCTGAAAATTATCCTGATCGGCGAGCGGGAATCCCTCGCGGATTTTCAGGAGATGGAACCCGAACTTTCTGCGCAGGCTATCTACAGCGAATATGAAGATAATCTGCAAATCGCTGATGCAGATACCCTGAAACAGTGGTGCCAGTGGGTCTGGCAAAATGCTAAACAACTCAAACTTCCGGGACTGTCTGCTAACGTCTGGCCACTGCTGATCCAGGAAGGTGCGCGTTATACAGGCGATCAGGAAACCTTGCCGCTGTGCGTACTCTGGATTGCTCGCCAGCTTCGAGAAGCAGCCGTATTCTGTGAAGGTGAAGAGATTAGCGCTGAAGAGATGCAAACCATGCTTGAGCGTCGTTTGTGGCGCGAAGGTTATCTTGCTGAACGCATCCAGGATGAAATCCTGCAGGAGCAAATCCTCATCGAGACCGAAGGCGAATGCGTTGGACAAATCAACGCACTATCTGTCATTGAGTTTCCGGGTCATCCGCGTGCGTTTGGCGAGCCTTCGCGTATCAGTTGCGTCGTGCATATTGGCGACGGCGAATTTATTGACATTGAGCGCAAGGCCGAACTGGGTGGCAACATTCATGCAAAAGGCATGATGATTATGCAGGCGTTCCTGATGTCCGAACTGGAACTCGAACAACAACTCCCCTTCACCGCCTCCCTGACCTTCGAGCAGTCCTACAGTGAAGTGGATGGCGATAGCGCCTCCATGGCCGAACTGTGTGCATTAATCAGTTCACTGGCTAATGTGCCGATTAATCAGAGCATCGCCATTACCGGCTCTGTCGATCAGTTTGGTCGCATGCAACCGGTTGGCGGGCTCAACGAGAAAATTGAGGGCTTCTTTGCTATTTGCCAGCAGCGTGGGCTGACTGGTAAACAGGGAGTCATTATTCCTTCCGCCAATGTTCGTCACCTGAGCCTGGCGCAGGAACTGCAACAGGCCGTGGCGGATGAGCAGTTCTTTATCTGGGCAGTCGATGATGTGACGGAAGCATTGCCCATTCTGACCCAGTTACTCTGGGATGGTGAAGGACAAACTTTACGGCAAACCATACAGGAACGGATTGCGCAGGCGACACAGCAAGAGAGTCGTCATCGCTTCCCGTGGCCGCTACGCTGGTTAGGCGGTTCAGGTTCGAACTGATCGGACTTGTTCAGCGTACACGTGTTAGCTATCCTGCGTCCCGAACTCAAAATAAGGCTTACTGAAAACATGGTAGATAAACGCGAATCCTATAAAAAGAAGACCTTCTTGCCTCTGGCCGTGGTGAACTATTTGGAGCAAAAGGCCCACAACTGCCAGCGCCAAGTATGCTGATGATGGACCGCGTCATCAAAATGACCGAAACCGGTGGTAACTATGACAAAGGTTATGTCGAGGCAGAACTCGATATTAACCCGGACCTGTGGTTCTTCGGTTGCCATTTCATTGGTGACCCGGTAATGCCGGGCTGTCTGGGCCTGGATGCCATGTGGCAGCTGGTTGGCTTCTACCTGGGCTGGCTGGGTGGCGAAGGTAAAGGCCGTGCGCTAGGCGTGGGTGAAGTTAAACTCACCGGCCAGGTACTGCCAACGGCTAAGAAAGTGACCTACCGTATTCATTTCAAACGCGTGATAAACCGTCGTTTGATTATGGGGCTGGCGGATGGTGAGGTGCTGGTTGATGATCGTCTGATTTACACCGCGACCGACCTGAAAGTGGGCCTGTTCCAGGACACTTCCGCATTCTGATAAGCTGTGACGCATTAGAAAAGGCGAAGCCCCCGCGCAGCGGAGGCTTCTTTTTAAAGAGACAGTCAGGCAATTTGAACCCTGTCCTCCATGGCCTCTCGCCAGCCTCCTAGCCAATAAGACCTTTGGTTTAAGGTCTGGTAAGGACACATTTCCTTCGACCTTCCGGTCATACCGGCCTGGTACCCACGCTGATGTGCCCGTTCCAGGCGATCTCGTTTTTGTCTCTTCATGCCTCGTTTCCCTCATTCTTTGATCTGGTGGAAAAGAAAACAATGGTCACTAAATATGCGACCACGGTTAACAAATACCGCGAATCAGGGATAGCGTCAATGCGCAAAATTCACGCCATTGTCATATTTGTGAGCTACATGAAAATTCGTTTGTACAAAAACTGTGAACCAGCACAAGTAACAATTTGATGAGGCAAATAAAAAAGCCGCTGTAATTTTCATTCCCGCAGCGGCTTTTTATTCTCATTAATATTACTTATGGCAAGCGGTTCAGCTCGTTGCCAATAGCAGTGGCTTCCTGGGCCCAGGCCTGAGCTAACGTTTTCACCATCGCGTCGTAGCCATCCTCTTGCTGCTTAAGCTCAATATGGAACGGCCGTTTAATCAGTTGCCCTTGATGTTTCAGCAGCCACTCACCGCTGACAATAACCCGACCATCGTAACGACCATGAAAACCGCTGACGGAAACATTCAACGTGTCCTGCTCGCTGCCTAAAGGCTGAGAGGCTACGATCCAGCCCGGTAGCTGATTGCTAAGATTGGCCACCAGCGTCGTTTTCAGTTGCTGATCGAGCGGACTCGCCCACAGATTATTTTTGGCGATCACATACTGGACATCAGTGGTCTGGTAGACCACCCCATTACCTGCCAGATAATCCGGAATGCTGACCTGCTCAACCCAGAGCAAGTTTTTACTTTGGTAAGCACCGCTTTGTGCAGCGCTCTTCACCACCGGAAGCTGATAGTAAGTTTTACCCTCACCGCCGCTGCTGCACGCCGTCAGCGCGCATACCGCCGCCGCTATAAGCCATTTCTTCATTATTTCGCTCCCTTCGGCTGCGGATCTTTTTTATCCTTCGCCTCAAATACCAGCGCATTGCTCTTATCATTAAGCGTTTTCAGTACCGGCTGCAGTTCACGAAGAACCTGATCCAGCCGCTGCATATCCGCAACCATCTTATTGTATGCCGCAGATCCCGGCTGGAAGCCCTGCATACTGCGATTGAGTTCACGCAACGTGTTCTGCATATCTCCCGGCAACTGCTGCATAGACTGGCTTGATGTTATCTTATTCAGACTATCCAGCGTCGTTTGTACGTGCTGCATGGTTTTTTCACTTTGCGCCAGAGTACTGGTTGCCTGCTCCAGCAGTGGGTTAACTGGCAGGTTGTTAATCTTATCCAGCGCGTCCATCAGGCGCTGCTGGATCTGCGCCAGGCCACTGCTCACGGTTGGGATAATCGGGTAACCGCCGAACTCCCGGAGCTTGCCGCGCGCAGGCGCATTCGGATAGAAGTCGAGATCGATATACAGCGCCCCGGTCACCAGGTTACCGGTTTTAAGGGAACCACGCAGCCCGTGATTCAGTAAATCCTCGATATGCTGAGGAATATCCGGATCACTACCTAATTGATTGATCAAACGTTCAGGTTCAATCCGCACTTCAACCGGAATACGATAATCGTCACTCAGGCTCTGAACCAGACCAGGAATAAAGAACGGCACCTTGCCTACGGTCCCAAGTCGGATACCGCGGAACTCAACCGGCGCACCGGGCTGCAGACCACGAATCGAATCTTTAAAGAACATCACATAGTCTATGTGCTGAGTAAACACCGAATCCTGGATGCTTCGTTGATCATCAAACAGATGATATTCGGTTTTATTCGCCACCGGCTCCCCTAACGGCAGCCCTTCGGGAATATCAAAGCTGACGCCGCCGCCAAACAGAGTCGATAGCGATCCCATTTCAACACGCATACCCGCAGCGGTCAGATCCACCGCAATACCGCTATCCTTCCAGAAACGCACATTATTGGTGACCAGCCGATCGTTAGGTGCGCTGATAAATAGCTGATAGGTAATATTGCGTTTTTGCGCATCGAAGGTGCTGGTTTCGACTGAACCTACACGGTAGCCACGGAAAAGCACCGGATCGCCGGGTGAAAGCTGACCCGCTTTGCTGCTTTCCAGCAGAATGCGAATACCTTTAGCATCAGGGGATGCCAGCGGCGGTGAATCCAGCAGCGGGAACTGCGCAGGCGCAGAGCCTTTAGAACCCGGCTGCAGTTCGATATAGGCGCCGGATAATAACGTACCCAGACCACTAACTCCTTCGCGGCCAATCTGCGGTTTTACCACCCAAAAAACCGAATCCTTGCGCAGCAATTTTTCCATACCAGAATTCAGTCGGGCTTTAACTTCTACGTGGGTCAGATCATCCGTCAGAATCGCACTTTCAACCACGCCGACATCAACACTGCGGCTTTTAATCCGGGTTTTCCCCCCTTCAATACCTTCAGCATTAGTCGTGATTAGGGTTACTTCCGGCCCTTGATGACTGTAGTGATAAAAAAGAATCCATGCGCCGATAAGCGCCGTGACTATCGGGAAGATCCACACCGGTGACCAGTTCTTCACCTTTTGCACTTTCGCTTCTCCGCTCTTATTTTCCATGCTGCTGTATTTCCTTATGGCTTGAATCTGGCTCTCGGTCCCACAATAAACGAGGGTCAAACATCATGGCCGAAAACATTGTCATAACTACAACCAGCGCAAACATCACCGCTCCTATCGCCGGATAGATATTCATTAATCCGCCTATGCGCACCAGAGCTGAGAGTACTGCGATAACAAAAACATCAATCATTGACCAGCGGCCAACAAACTCAACAATTTCATAAATCAGATGCATACGCTCTGAATCGCGCTCTCCCTTACCACTAGCATTCCAGCACAGCCAGCCAATAGCGATCATTTTTAACGTCGGCACCATAATACTGGCGATAAATATCACTAACGCTACCGGATACGATCCGCTACTCCACAGCAGGATCACCCCCGCCATAATCGTGGAAGGCATTTTATCGCCCAGCAGGTCGGTAATCATGATCGGCAGAATATTGGCAGGCATATATAGGATAAGCGAAGTTATCAACAGCGCCAGCGTCCATTGTAGGCTGTTTTTGTGCCGGGCGGTTCCCCTGGTCCGACAGCGTGGGCAAACGGCTTCATCCATGGGTAAAACGGCCGTACAGCACGAGCATGAGCGTAACCCCTGACGCAGACCGGAAACGCCGACTTTCAGCGGCTGCGTAATCGGCGGCATCGGCGCAATGTCATCCCACAACCAGCGGCGATCCACGCACTGGAATGTCCGCAACTGTAATATGCAGAACATACACCAGGGAATAAAGCTCAGGCCAATACCGATATCACCATAGGCCATCAGCTTAACGAAGCTGACCAGCACCCCGGCGAGAAAGATTTCTGCCATCCCCCAGGTTTTAAGGTGAAACAGGATCCGCGCCAGAAACGCTTTTATCCCGGAAGGCATGCGCACCCGGTTGACCAGCAACAGTATGGTGACCAGGCAGAAAGCCGGCACCAGTTGTACGAAAAGTAAAAAGAAAGTACCCAGGCTGGCGTAATCCTCGGTAAACAGCACATCCGAAATTTCCAGTAGCTCAATTTCGCTACTGATCCCCCCAACCTTCATATAAATGAAGGGAAACAGATTGGCCAGCAGCAGCATAAATAACGCGACCAGCGCATAGGCAGTGGGACGCTGCCGGGGCGCGTCCCATAACGTCGTCAATACTGTTCCGCAGCGCGGGCACGCGGCTTTCTGGCGATGCTCCAGCAGCGGCAAAGCCACCAGCAAATCACATTGTCGGCACAGAATATGCCGCGCAGCATGATGATGATCGCACATGAAAACTCCTCAGCTTATGCGCCGTTTTTTAGTCCTTCAAGATATTCCCAGCGTTCGAAAGCGGTTTCCAGCGCCTGCTCCGCTTCACTCAGTTGCGCAAGCACCTGCTGCGTATGGTCATGCGACTGACCAAAGAAAGAAGGGTCAGCAACCTGCTCCTGCAACTTCTGCAACTGGGCTTCGAGATCCTCCAGTTTTTGCGGCAACTGCTCCAGTTCGCGCTGCAAGTTATAGCTTAGTTTGCTGGTGCTCCGCTTGACACTTTCTGCTTTCGGTTGAGCAACTTCAACTATCTTCCGGGCAACCGTCTGCCTTTGTGCCAGATACTGCGCTTGCTGACCGCGGGCGTCATGATAGCCGCCAACGTATTGACCAATTTGCCCCGCACCTTCGAAGATCCAACACTCGGTTACGGTGTTATCAACAAACTGACGGTCGTGGCTCACCAGCATTACGGTACCCTGATAGCTGTCGACGAGTTCTTCCAGCAGTTCGAGGGTTTCGACATCCAGATCGTTTGTCGGTTCATCAAGAATCAACAGGTTGCTGGGCTTGAGAAACAGTCGCGCCAGCAGCAGGCGGTTGCGCTCACCGCCGGACAGCGCCCGTACCGGCGTCATCGCGCGTTTCGGATGGAACATAAAATCCTGCAGATAACCCAGGACATGGCGCGGCTTGCCGTTCACCATTACCTCCTGTTTGCCTTCTGCGAGGTTGTCCATCACTGTTTTATCCGGATCAAGTTCCGCGCGGTGCTGGTCGAAGTAAGCCACTTCCAGCCTGGTGCCCACATGAATGCATCCGCTATCCGCCTGCAGTTGACCGAGCATCAGCTTCAGCAGCGTGGTTTTCCCACAACCGTTTGGGCCAATCAGCGCAATTTTGTCGCCGCGCTGGATCTGAGCGGTGAAATCCTTGACCAGCACCTTGCCGTCAACCTGGTAGTTGACGTTCTCCATTTCGAACACAATCTTGCCCGAACGAGCGGCCTCTTCGACCTGCATCTTTGCACTGCCCATCACTTCACGGCGCTCGCCGCGCTCGCGTCGCATAGCTTTTAGCGCCCGCACGCGCCCTTCGTTACGGGTGCGACGCGCTTTGATCCCCTGGCGGATCCACACTTCTTCCTGCGCCAACTTGCGATCGAACTCCGCGTTCTGTAACTCTTCTACGCGCAGCGCTTCTTCTTTATCCAGCAGATACTGATCGTAGTTACCCGGATAAGTCACCAGTTTGCCGCGATCGAGATCGACAATGCGCGTCGCCATATTACGAATAAAGGAACGGTCGTGCGAAATAAAGATGATGGTGCCTTTGAACATCTTCAGGAAACCTTCCAGCCAGTCGATGGTTTCAATATCAAGGTGGTTGGTCGGTTCATCGAGCAGCAGCACGCGCGGCCCGCTAACCAGCGCGCGGCCAAGGGCCGCTTTACGCAGCCAGCCGCCGGAGAGCGAAGAAAGTTCGGCGTTAGGATCCAGATTAAGCTGTTCCAGCACTTCATTAATACGGCTATCGAGCTGCCACAGCCCTAAATTATCCAGTTGCTCCTGAAGACGCGCCAGTTCGTTCAGATTCTTATCACTCGGATCGGTCATCACCAGTTGCGAAACATCGTGATAGCGCTTGAGGTAAGCCGCTTGTTCAGCAATACCTTCCGCCACAAAGTCATAAACGGTTCCGCTAACGTCACGCGGCGGATCCTGCTGTAAACGCGCCACAACCAGATCCAGTTCATAGATAATGCGCCCGTCATCAAGACCCTGTTCACGGTTAAGGATCTTCATCAGGGTCGATTTACCCGCACCGTTGCGCCCAACCAGGCAGACACGTTCATTATCTTCGATATGCAGTTCAGCATTATCCAGCAACGGCGCATCGCTGAAAGAGAGCCAGGCGCCATGCATACTAATTAAAGACATTCATTATTCCTTTCAGGCTGCGGTAATCAGCCAGCAGTTGTGAATCTGACGGTTACGGGCAAAATCCTGAGACAGCGTTTTTTGCGTGATCTCCTGCGCCTTCAGGCCCAGTTGCGCCAGCCCGTCATGATCCATACGGAAACCGCGCTTGTTGTTCGAAAACATAATCGTGCCGCCTTTACGCAGCAGACGTTTTAAATCGGTCATCAGACGCAAATGGTCGCGCTGAACGTCAAACGCATCGTCCATGCGTTTGGAGTTAGAGAAGGTTGGCGGATCGATAAAGATCAGATCGAACTGTTCGGTCGTCTCCCGCAGCCAGCCCAGCACATCGGCCTGCATCAGGCGATGCGCACGGCCGGTTAAACCATTGAGGCGCAGGTTACGTTCAGCCCATTCGAGGTAGGTACGGGACATATCGACCGTCGTCGTGGAACGCGCGCCGCCAAGGCCGGCGTGGACGCTGGCGCTGCCGGTGTAGGAGAAAAGGTTGAGGAAGTCTTTGCCTTTGCTCATCTGCCCCAGCATGCGGCGAGCAATACGGTGGTCGAGGAACAGCCCGGTATCCAGGTAGTCGGTCAGGTTTACCCACAGACGTGCGTTATACTCCTGCACCTCAATGAACTCACCTTTTTCACCCATTTTCTGATACTGGTTTTTACCTTTCTGCCGTTCGCGGGTTTTCAGCACCAGCTTGTTTGGCGCAATCCCCAGTACCGCAATGGTGGCGGCGATAATATCAAACAGACGCTGACGGGCTTTGTGCGCGTCCACGGTTTTCGGCGGCGCATATTCCTGCACCACCACCCAATCGGCGTAGCGGTCGATGGCGACGTTGTACTCCGGGAGGTCGGCATCATACAGGCGATAGCATTCAATGCCTTCCTGACGCGCCCACTTCTCATATTTCTTCAGGTTTTTACGCAGACGGTTGGCGAAATCTTCCGCCAGCATCGCGGTTTTACCGCCTTCGTTTTCCGCAAGGTGGTAGTTCTTCTGCACGCAGTCGAGCGGGCCGTTTTTGGCTTTAAACTGCTTATCAGCACGAAGCTGCAGGCAGCTCAGCAGATCCGGCGAGGCGCTAAACAGCGACAGGTTCCAGCCGCCAAACTGGTTTTTCATCATCCGCCCCAGCAGGCTATGCAGGGCAATCAGCGCCGGCTCACTCTCCAGACGCTCACCATACGGCGGGTTGCTAATCACCGTGCCGTAAGGGCCCTTCGGCTGCGGATTACTCAGTTGGGCGACATCTTTCACTGCGAAGGTAATCAGTTCGCCAATACCGGCACGGCGGGCGTTACGCTGCGCGCGTTCGATAACGCGTGCGTCAACATCGGAACCGTAAAAGCGCGACTCATACGCCGCCAGCCCTTGACGGGCACGGGTTTGCGCTTCGGACTTCACCTCTTTCCAGATAACATCATCATGCTGCGCCCAGCCGCCGAACCCCCAATGAGCGCGGTGTAGGCCCGGCGCACGATCAGTGGCCAGCATCGCCGCTTCAATCAGCAATGTACCGGAACCGCACATTGGATCGAGCAGCGGCGTACCCGCGGCCCAGCCCGAACGCATCACTATCGCCGCGGCCAGGTTTTCTTTGATGGGTGCCATGCCGGTCCCGTCGCGGTAGCCGCGCAGATGCAGACCCTCGCCGCTGAGATCCAAAGAAATATGCGCGGTCTCTTTATTCAGCCAGACGTTAATACGCAGATCGGGGTTTTCGCGATCGACATTGGGACGCGGCAAATTCTTACGCGTAAAGCTGTCGACGATGGCGTCTTTAACTTTCAACGCCCCATACTGGCTGTTACGGATCTCTTCATTTAACCCGCTAAAGTGCACGGCAAAAGTGGCATCCTCAGTGAAAATCTCCGTCCATGGAATAGCCTGTACGCCAAGATACAGATCCAGGTCGCTGTATACGCTACACTGCCCCAGCGGCAGCATAATCCGCGAAGCCAGTCGGCTCCACATCAGGCTTTGATACAGCAACCGCGTATCTCCCTGAAAATGGACCCCTCCCTGGACCAACTGGCAGTCCACCGCGCCCAGCCCTTCCAGTTCAGTTTTTAACAGCTCTTCCAGCCCACGAGCCGTACTGGCAAACAGAGAATTCATATCGTCACTTTTACTAAAAGAAAATTGGTGCGCATTATAGCCAATATGCGCCCCATGTCATAAAGTTAAAGGCTTATTTTTAAAGCCTGGGGCAACGTATGGTAACCCTTTCGCGACTTTTCATTTATCCCGTCAAATCGATGCGGGGAATGGCTCTCAGCCACGCTTTTGCAGATATCAGCGGGCTGGCCTTCGATCGTATATTTATGGTGACGGAAACCGATGGCACCTTCATTACCGCCCGTCAGTTTCCGCAAATGGTCAAATTGATTCCCGCGCTGCTCCATGATGGTCTGCATCTGACCGCTCCGGACGGCAGCAGCGCGATGGTTCGCTTCAGCGATTTTGCAGTGCAGCAGGAGCCTACCGAAGTCTGGGGCAACCATTTTACCGCCCTGATTGCCCCGCCAGGGGTTAACCAGTGGTTAAGCGGGTTCTTTAACCGCAGCGTTCAGCTCCGCTGGCTGGGGCCGCAACTAAGCCGCAGGGTAAAACGTCACGATGCCGTCCCCCTCTCCTTTGCTGATGGTTTTCCCTATCTGCTGACCAATGAAGCTTCGCTGCGCGATCTGCAAAATCGCTGTCCGGCCAGCGTAAGCATAGAACAATTTCGCCCAAATCTGTTGGTGACGGGCGCAACAGCCTGGGAGGAAGATACGTGGAAAGTGGTGCGCATTGGCGAGGTCATTTTTGATGTCGCTAAACCGTGCAGTCGCTGCGTATTGACGACCGTCAGCCCGGAACGAGGGCAAAAGCATCCTTCCGGTGAGCCCTTAAGCACGCTGCAGGGTTTCCGTACCTCACTGGACAACGGCGATGTCGATTTCGGCCAGAACCTGATCGCGCGAAATAGCGGCGTGATCCGCGTCGGCGATGCGTTAGAAGTGCTGGTCCGCGGTCCGGCAAAGGTCTACGGCGCAGGTGATAGCGATAATACGCCAGCACCTGAAGTGCAGCAGAACGCAACGGTGGAAATTGAGTGGCAGGGCGTGAGTTTTCGCGGTAATAATCAGCAAATATTGCTGGAGCAGCTGGAACAACAGGGAATTCGCATTCCTTATTCCTGCCGGGCGGGGATTTGCGGTAGCTGTCGCATCCGCCTGGAAGAAGGGGAAGTCAGCGCGCTGAAGAAAAATGCGGTCGCCGCAGATGGCACCATCTTGTGCTGTAGCTGCGTACCGAAAACCGCGGTGAGGTTGGCGCCTTAAACCGCCTGGCCCAGGCTGTAGCTGGCGACCCCTGGCGTTGGCTGCAGCCTGTCGTTCATAATTTTAATCACGTCGCCCAGTTGCATAACTCGCCCGGCAAGCGTCAGTCCGGGCTGTGCTAACAGACACAGCGCGGCGTTTTCGCCGGGTTCAACCACCAGCAAATTGACCTGCTGACCGGTATCGCTGAGCCATGCGCTGGCGGGATCTCCAACGCCGGGCTGCCAGCTCTCTTCATGAGGATGGAAATGCCAGCTTTTCGGCATTTGCGGCTTAAGAAAACGAATGGCGACCAGCGCATTGAGCACTAATTCAGCACGCTGTTCGTTTGATAATTCGAGGTCGCGGCATTTTTCTTCAAATGAAAAATAGAGCGCAGCGTCATCAACGCAAAATCCTGAAGGTGCGAAGGCGTCAGGCGTCAACATCCGGCGGGCGAAACGAGACCTGAATAACATACCATTAGCCAGATCGAGCATCATGCGGTCATGTTCTTCATCGTAATACCAGCGCCAGTTGTCGTCAGGTTTAATCCGCATTTCTACCCCCGTCCTCTTTCACTTCCATCTGCAATAAACAGGTAAACTGCTACAGAATATTTCAAAAATTAAGAAAAGACTAAATAAGCAACAATGAAAGAATATAAAACAACCAGGGCTATAAATAAAGCCCTGGTGAGTATCAGAAGGGGAAAAGATTAGATATGGGTAACAATTTCTTTAATCAGCGGCGGGCCTTTAAAAATAAATCCGGAATAAATCTGCACCAGAGTCGCTCCTGCGGCTATCTTTTCCCGGGCGGCAATCACTGAGTCAATACCACCAACTCCGATAATTGGCAGACGGCCATTTAATTCCGCAGACAACATGCGGATAATTTCCGTACTCTTGAGCTGCAACGGACGCCCGCTAAGCCCACCGGTTTCATCGCAATATTTCATCCCCTGCACCAGCGAACGATCCAAAGTGGTATTGGTGGCAATGACGCCATCTATATTATGTCGGACTAAACTGTCCGCTACCTGGATCAATTCTTCTACAGAAAGATCCGGAGCGATCTTTACTGCCAGCGGAACATATTTCTGGTGTTTCTCTTGTAGCTCACGTTGCTTATTTTTAATACCAGAAAGCAAATCATCCAGGGCCTCTCCGTATTGCAAAGTACGCAAGCCTGGAGTATTCGGTGAGGAGATATTAATGGCGATATAACCGGCATAGGCATAGATTTTTTCCATACAAATCAGATAATCATCTTTGCCTTGTTCTACCGGTGTATCTTTATTCTTACCAATATTAATACCCAGAATACCGTCAAAATGCGCTTTTTTTACATTCTCTACCAGGTTATCAACACCGTGGTTATTAAAACCCATGCGGTTGATCAAACCTTCGGCATCGACCAGACGGAAGATCCTTGGCTTATCGTTGCCCGGCTGCGGACGCGGCGTCACGGTACCAATTTCAATGGAACCAAAACCCATTGCCCCGAGCGCATCAATACACTCGCCGTTTTTATCCAGCCCGGCGGCCAGACCCAGCGGGTTCTTAAATGTGAGTCCCATACAGGTCACCGGCCTGGTTGGCACCTTCTGGCGAACCAATATCTCCAGCGGGGTACCCGAAACACGGCGTAATTGTTGAAAAGTGACTTCATGAGCGCGCTCAGGATCGAGCTGAAAAAGGGCTTTACGAACGAAGGGGTAGTACATGAACTCTCCTGGATTCCCGGTGTGCAAACCGGGGGCATATTATGTGCGATCCACCCCGGAAAGGGAATTGACCTACGACAAAAAAGCTTATCTCCAAAGCAAACGTTTACTTTTACCTCCTTCGTTATGCGTTTTCTGATAATTCAACGCCGGATAAATCATTTAGGGAACTAAAAGCGCTCTGTCACACTGTGGTTAAATGTTATCAATTATAGATAAATATAAATATTTAGTTATAAGGAGAGAGTATGCGAGTCATCACACTTGCGGGCAGCCCGCGTTACCCTTCCCGCTCCAGCGCGCTTCTGGAATATGCCAGAGAGACGCTCTCCGCTGCGGAAATCGAGGTTTGCCACTGGCACCTGCAGAATTTTGACCCGGAAGACCTGCTCTATGCACGCTTTGATAATCCTGCTCTTCATGCACTGAATGAACAGCTTGCCGGGGCGGATGGGCTGATTATTGCTACGCCTGTTTATAAAGCCTCTTTTTCTGGCGCGTTAAAAACGCTTCTGGACCTGCTGCCGGAGCGCGCGCTGGAAGGCAAAATCGTTCTGCCGCTGGCTACTGGCGGGACTATCGCCCATATGCTGGCAGTGGATTACGCCTTAAAGCCGGTACTCAATGCATTAAAAGCCCAGGAGATCCTCCATGGGGTCTTCGCCGATGATAGCCAAGTGACAGATTATCAACATAAACCGCAATTTAACCCGAATCTGCAGGGTCGCCTCGACCAGGCGCTGGAAACCTTCTGGCAGGCGCTACATCGTCCTGGTAGCCGCGCGCCAGCGCTGAAAACCTTACAGCGAGTTGAGCATGTTTAAAGGCTAGCGTTAAGGCCCATCATTGGGCAAAGCAGTAAAGAATAAAGGAACACTCTATGGCGACGCTTTCGCAAAAACTCCTGATCCGCATAGCCCCCTGGCTTTTGCCCGTCGGCAGCGTGATAATCTGGCAATTCGCCTCCTCCATCGGTTGGCTATCCACTCGTATTTTGCCGTCGCCGGAAGGGGTACTCAAAGCCTTCTGGACGCTCTCCGCCAGCGGCGAGCTGTGGCAGCATCTGGCAATCAGTTCATGGCGAGCGCTTATCGGTTTCAGCATTGGCGGTTCCATTGGCCTGGTTCTCGGGCTTATCAGCGGCCTGTCGCGCTGGGGCGAACGCCTGCTGGATACCTCAATTCAGATGCTGCGCAACGTGCCGCACCTCGCGCTGATTCCGCTGGTCATTTTATGGTTTGGCATCGATGAAAGCGCCAAAATCTTCCTCGTGGCGCTGGGGACCATGTTCCCGATTTATATCAACACCTGGCACGGGATCCGAAACATTGACCAGGGACTGATGGAGATGGCCCGTAGCTACGGCTTATCGGGTTTTGCTCTGTTCCGCCACGTGATCCTGCCCGGCGCCCTGCCCTCCATTATGGTCGGCATCCGGTTTGCGCTCGGCCTGATGTGGTTAACGCTGATCGTGGCTGAAACCATCTCGGCTAACGCCGGTATCGGCTATCTGGCGATGAACGCCCGCGAATTTCTGCAGACCGATGTCGTGGTCGTCGCCATTATTCTTTACGCTATTCTCGGCAAACTGGCCGACTTCAGCGCACAGCTTCTTGAACGCGTCTGGCTGCGCTGGAATCCGGCTTATTACCTTCAGGAGGCCAACGCATGACAACCGCGCGTCTTAATCCGGGGATCCCGCTGCTGCTAAACGGCGTAAGCAAGCGTTACGGCAGCAAGACGATTCTGAATGAACTCGATCTGCATATTCCCACCGGGCAATTTGTCGCAGTGGTCGGGCGCAGCGGCGGCGGTAAAAGTACCCTGCTGCGGCTGCTGGCCGGGCTGGAAAAACCCAATGCCGGCCAGTTGTTGGCGGGTTTGACGCCGCTGGCGCAAATCTAGGATGATACCCGGATGATGTTCCAGGATGCCCGCCTGCTGCCGTGGAAAACGGTGATCGATAATGTCGGCCTCGGGCTGAAGGGCCAGTGGCGCGAAGCCGCGCTTAAGGCGCTGGCGAGCGTCGGCCTTGAAGACCGTGCCGGTGAATGGCCTGCGGCGCTTTCCGGCGGGCAAAAGCAGCGCGTGGCGCTGGCTCGCGCGTTAATTCATCGTCCCGGATTATTGCTGCTTGATGAACCGCTGGGCGCACTGGACGCGCTCACTCGTCTGGAAATGCAGGATCTGATCGTCTCACTGTGGCAGGAGCATGGCTTTACCGTTCTGCTGGTTACCCACGACGTCAGCGAGGCGGTAGCAATGGCCGATCGCGTTTTACTGATTGAAGAAGGGAAAATAGGTCTGGATCTGTTGGTGGACATTCCCCGTCCACGGCGCACGGGTTCGGCGAAGCTGGCTGAACTGGAAGCGGAAGTGCTGAATCGAGTGATGCAGCGTGGCAAGAATGAATCCTCGCCACGCTTGGTGAGCCACGGTTAACGACTGCGACGTTCCCCCGCTCGCGCTGCGCTTAGCGGGGCTACAGATTTGGACTCGCGCTGGCGTTATGCCAGCGCTTTACTGATTTTTTCGAACAGATCCCCGGAAAGATCCTCCAGACCTTTCAGTTGCTCCAGCGCCCCGCGCATCAGCGCCTGACGCTTGTCATCATAGCGTTTCAGACGAATCAGCGGCTCAATCAGACGCGACGCAACCTGTGGATTACGGCTGTTCAGTTCTGTGAGCATTTCCACCAGGAACTGATAGCCGCTGCCGTCTTCAGCGTGGAACGCCGCCGGGTTGCTACCGGCAAAAGCGCCGATCAGAGAACGGACGCGGTTCGGGTTACTCATGCTGAACGAGCGATGATTCAGCAGGCCGCGAACCGTCTGCAGGACGTTATCCGCCGGGCTGGTTGACTGCAGGATAAACCATTTATCCATCACCAGGCCGTCCTGATGCCATTTGTCGTCATACTCCTGCATCAGCGCATCACGGCACGGAAGCTGGGCTGCCACCGCCGCCGACAGCGCCGCCAGCGCGTCGGTCATATTGTCCGCATGCTGGTACTGCGCGCTAACCAGTTTATCCGCCAGCTCCGCGTCGCCAAACGCCAGATAGCGCAGGCAGGTGTTACGCAGAGAACGCTTGCCGATATCGGCATGCTCAACGCGGTAGCTGTCGAGCTTGTTGGCGTTGTAAACCACCAGGAACTCGTCTGCCAGTTCTTTCGCCAGCGTGCGGGTAAGCGCTTCGCGTACAGCGGCGATGGCGAGCGGATCGATAATCGCAAACAGCTCCGCCATTTCATTCGCCGAAGGCAGCGTCAGGATCTCCGCCGTCAGCGCCGGATCGATCTTCTCATCGAGCAGAATCGCGCGGAAGGCATCGGCTACGTGGATCGGCAGCGACAGCGGCTGCCCCTGCTGGTGCCGATTGACATTGAGTTTGATATAGGTTGCCAGCAGGCTCTGCGCCGCATCCCAGCGGGAGAAATCATTACGCGCGTGGCGCATCAGGAAAGTCAGTTGCTGATCGCTCCATTTGTACTCCAGCTTCACCGGTGCGGAGAACTCACATAGCAGCGCCGGTACCGGCTGGAAGTAGACGTTGTCGAAAACAAAAGTCTGCTCCGCCTGGGTTACATTCAGCACATGATGCACCGGATGCCCCCCCTTCTGCAGCGGGATGACTTTGCCTTCGTTATCGTACAGCTCGATGTCGAATGGAATATGCAGCGGCAGCTTCTCCGCCTGCTCAGAGGTCGGCGGCGTGCGCTGGCTGATGGTCAGCGTGTACTGCTCCGCTTCCGGGTTGTAGTCGTCATGGACGGTAACAATAGGCGTACCGGACTGGCTATACCAGCGGCGGAAGTGGGACAAATCAATGTTGGAGGCGTCTTCCATCGCCTGGACAAAATCATCACAGGTCGCGGCGCTACCATCATGGCGTTCAAAGTACAGTTGCATCCCTTTCTGGAAATTATCTTCACCCAGCAGCGTATGGAGCATGCGGATCACTTCGGCGCCCTTCTCATACACCGTCAGGGTGTAGAAGTTGTTCATCTCAATAACGCTATCCGGGCGAATCGGATGCGCCATCGGGCTGGCATCTTCGGCGAACTGCAGGCCGCGCATGGTGCGCACGTTATTGATGCGGTTGACTGCGCGCGAGCCGAGATCGGAACTGAATTCCTGATCGCGGAAAACGGTCAGGCCTTCTTTCAGGCTGAGCTGGAACCAGTCGCGGCAGGTCACGCGATTGCCGGTCCAGTTATGGAAATATTCGTGGCCAATCACGCGCTCAATATCCAGATAGTCTTTATCCGTCGCGGTATCGGTACGCGCCAGCACGTATTTGGAATTAAAGACATTCAGCCCTTTGTTCTCCATGGCGCCCATGTTGAAGAAGTCGACCGCGACGATCATATAGATGTCGAGATCATACTCGAGGCCAAAGCGGGTTTCGTCCCACTTCATCGAGTTTTGCAGCGAGGTCATCGCCCATGGCGCGCGGTCAAGGTTGCCGCGATCAACGTACAGCTCCAGCGCAACTTCACGCCCCGATCGGGTTTTGAAGGTATCGCGCAGGACGTCGAAATCACCGGCCACCAGCGCAAACAGATAGCACGGTTTCGGGAACGGATCCTGCCACTGGATCCAGTGGCGGCCATTATCCAGCTCGCCCTGGGCTACGCGGTTACCGTTGGAGAGCAGGAACGGATATTTTGCTTTGTCGGCGATAATTTTGGTGGTGAAGCGCGCCAGCACGTCGGGGCGATCCAGGTACCAGGTAATATGGCGGAAGCCTTCCGCTTCGCACTGGGTACACAACGCTTCGCCGGATTGATACAGCCCTTCCAGCGCAGTATTGGCGGCCGGGCTGATTTCGTTGATGATGGTCAGAGTGAAATGTTCCGGCAACCCGTTAATCACCAGCTGGTTATTTTCTTCCTTATAGTCGCTCCACGGTTGACCATCAACCTGCAGAGAGACCAACGTCAGGTCTTCGCCATCCAGACACAATGGCACATCAGACGTAGCTGCGTGGCGGGAGACCTTGCTCTCAGCCGTCACAACGGTTTTCGCGGCGTCCAGGTCAAAGGTCAAATCGATATCGCTAATCAGATACTCCGGCGCACGGTAGTCGTGGCGGTATTTGGCTTGGGGCTGTTGTGTCATAAAAAACCTTTAGCATGTCCTGTAAAGTGTTGACTCAGTCTATTCCTGTTGCGCAAATCTCGCTATGCAGAATCTTCATCTTTTCAATGCGAAACATGAAAATTGCTACATTCTGATAACACCAGAGGCACGAAATGCACTCGACCAGGCGCAAAGCTTGTGGTCTGATACGTGTTCAATATATTAAACCAGGCCTCGCAAATGACCGTTAGCGTCGCCATCAGCCATCGCCGCGGGACAGCGTTGAGTATTACAGGTATACTCCGCCTCCTTTTTACCGCTTTGGTTTTGATGGAAACGCTCCAGTGAGAGGATGCTACTGCGCACCATGACCCAATTCACTTCTCCTGTACTGCATTCGCTGCTTGATACGGATGCCTACAAGCTGCATATGCAGCAGGCTGTCTTCCACCGCTACAATGATGTACAGGTTGTGGCGGAGTTCCGCTGCCGTGGGGACGATTTGCTCGGCATCTACGCCGAGGCAATTCGCGAGCAGGTTGAGACGATGCGCGACCTGAAGCTGCAGGACGATGAATATCACTGGTTGTCGAACCTGCCCTTCTTTACGCCAGACTATCTCGACTGGCTACGCGGCTTCCGCTACAACCCGCACCAGGTTACCGTTACTAATGACAACGGCAAACTGAATATTCGCCTGTCCGGACCCTGGCTTGAAGTCATCATGTGGGAAGTTCCGCTGCTGGCGGTGATAAGCGAGCTGGTGCATCACTATCGCTCGCCGAAAGTCAGCGTCGATCTCGCGCTGGAAACTCTTGAGCATAAGCTGACTGATTTTACTCGCCTCACTACCGACATTGATATGTCCGGCTTCCGTCTGATGGATTTCGGTACCCGCCGCCGCTTCTCGCGCGAGGTGCAGCAGGCTATTGTTCAGCGTCTACAGCAGGAGCCGTGGTTTACCGGCACCAGTAACTACGATCTGGCGCGTCGTCTGGATCTGACGCCAATGGGAACCCAGGCGCATGAATGGTTCCAGGCGCACCAGCAAATCAGCCCGAATCTTGCCAGCAGCCAGCGAGCGGCTCTCGCGGCCTGGCTGGAAGAGTATCCCGATCGGTTGGGGATCGCTCTTACCGACTGCATTACAATGGACGCTTTCCTGCGCGATTTCGGACCAGAGTTTGCGACCCGTTATCAGGGACTGCGCCATGACTCCGGCGACCCGGTGGAATGGGGAGAGAAGGCTATCGCCCATTACAAAAAACTGGGTATCGACCCGCTGAGCAAAGTGCTGGTATTTTCCGATAATCTTGACCTGGTAAAAGCGGTTGATTTATATCGCCACTTCTCCTCGCGGGTAAATCTGAGCTTCGGTATTGGCACGCGTTTAACCTGCGATATCCCCCAGGTTAAGCCGCTGAATATTGTTATCAAGCTGGTGGAGTGCAACGGTAAGCCAGTAGCGAAACTCTCTGACAGCCCGGGTAAAACGATTTGCCACGATAAAGCCTTCGTCCGCGCCCTGCGCAAGGCCTTCGATCTGCCGCCGATTAAAAAAGCCAGCTAAGCCATAAAGACAAAATGCGTCCGCAAAAACGGACGCATTTATCATAACGCCGATGTATTGCCGTAAACTATTTACCTTTTCAAGAAATAGTCAGTCGTTAAGATCCCTGTTTTCTATGCAAAACGCCAGGCATGAGTGGCAGAGATGATTGAATATTACTCTGTTGCAGGATCTCATGCGGTAAAGAAGGCGATCTCCTGTTTATTTCCTAAAACCCTCCTTTCTTGTGCGAAATCTACTTGTCTGATGGAAGATGACAGGTAACATAGATATCCCCCTGCTGAAGGGGAATACAGATTTTTCTATTGGACTAACAAGAGAGACTATTATGAGCGTTGTGCCTGTAGCCGACGTACTCCAGGGCCGCGTTGCCGTTGACAGCGAAGTCACGGTCCGCGGATGGGTGCGTACCCGCCGAGATTCTAAAGCTGGCTTTTCTTTCCTCGCCGTCTATGACGGTTCCTGCTTTGATCCTGTACAGGCCGTGATTAGTAATTCTCTTCCCAATTACAATCAGGAAGTGTTGCGCCTGACCACCGGTTGCTCGGTAGTCGTGACCGGCAAAGTCGTGGCATCTCAGGGCCAGGGACAGAGCTTTGAAATTCAGGCCAGCGATGTTGAAGTCACTGGCTGGGTGGAAGATCCGGATACATATCCGATGGCGGCTAAACGCCATAGCATCGAATATCTGCGTGAAGTTGCCCACCTGCGCCCGCGCACCAACCTGATTGGCGCAGTGGCCCGCGTTCGCCATACGCTGGCGCAGGCACTGCACCGTTTCTTCGACGAGCAGGGTTTCTTCTGGGTTTCTACCCCGCTGATTACCGCTTCCGACACTGAAGGCGCAGGCGAGATGTTCCGCGTGTCGACGCTGGATCTGGAAAACCTGCCACGCGACGATCAAGGCAAAGTCGACTTCGATAAAGACTTCTTTGGTAAAGAGTCGTTCCTGACCGTTTCCGGCCAGTTGAACGGTGAAACCTACGCCTGCGCGCTCTCCAAAATCTACACCTTTGGCCCAACCTTCCGTGCGGAAAACTCCAACACCAGCCGCCACCTGGCAGAGTTCTGGATGCTGGAGCCGGAAGTCGCCTTTGCTAACCTGAACGATGTGGCTGGTCTGGCAGAAGCGATGCTGAAGTACGTGTTCAACGCCGTTCTGGAAGAGCGTGCAGACGACATGCAGTTCTTTGCCGAACGTGTTGATAAAGATGCTATTGACCGTCTGCAGCGTTTCGTTTCCGCTGATTTCGCCCAGGTTGATTACACTGACGCAGTCACCATTCTGGAAAATTGCGGTAAGCCGTTCGAAAACCCGGTCTACTGGGGCGTGGATCTCTCCTCCGAGCATGAACGCTATCTGGCGGAAGAGCACTTTAAAGCGCCAGTGGTGGTGAAAAACTACCCGAAAGATATCAAGGCGTTCTATATGCGTCTTAATGAAGACGGTAAAACCGTCGCTGCTATGGATGTTCTGGCGCCAGGCATCGGTGAAATTATTGGCGGCTCCCAGCGTGAAGAGCGCCTGGACGTGCTTGACGCGCGTATGGCGGAAATGGGCCTTAATAAAGAAGATTACTGGTGGTATCGCGACCTGCGCCGTTACGGCACCGTGCCGCACTCCGGTTTCGGCCTGGGCTTTGAGCGTCTGATTGCCTATGTGACCGGCGTGCAGAACGTTCGTGACGTCATTCCATTCCCGCGAACTCCACGTAACGCAACCTTCTGATTTTTTTCTGTAATTTTAACCAAAGGCCGGCGCAAGCTGGCCTTTTTTCTGTCAACTCATGTTAAAAATCACCCGAAAATTTAAACATCAACCCCCATAGTTAACAATTATGTTACGCATTATTTCGAACCTACTCAGAGATAAAACAGTACCTTATGTTTATAAACTGGCAAACATGCTGATGATATTGCCCATTTTTTAACCATAATCGCATAACTTGCAATGACAAGGTGTGAATACAAAAGCAAAATTCCAATGCAAAATGTGCAAACCCTCTTTTATCTAAATTAATCATAATTAATTCATATAGATATATAAAGACAGGTGATTTTGTCAGCAAGCATGAGCGGGATGTTAATAGAATTTGTAAAGTTCCTGAAAATACATCATTGATTACATATCATTTCATATAGTTACTCATATTAGGTATTTGTAGCATTTTCAGGCTAGCGAAACGTTGTCCTCAATGGAAAGATGCATCCGACACCAAACTATCATCAATAGTTCCGTAAAATTTTTTGTTAACGAAACTTATTTGGCGGCAGTGGCAAGTGTTCATAAAAATATAAATGAGGGTAATAAATAATGATGAAGCGCAAAATTCTGGCAGCGGTAATTCCTGCTCTGCTGGTAGCCGGTGCAGCTAACGCTGCAGAAATCTATAATAAAAACGGCAACAAACTGGATTTTTATGGAAAAATGGTTGGCGAGCATATTTGGACCACCAACGGTAACAGCAACAGCGAAGACACTACTTACGCTCGTATTGGCCTGAAAGGCGAAACTCAGATCAACGATCAATTGATCGGTTACGGTCAATGGGAATACAACATGGATGCGTCCAACGTTGAAGGTTCCCAGCCCACTAAAACTCGTCTGGCCTTCGCTGGCTTAAAAGCCGGTGAATACGGTTCATTCGACTATGGTCGTAACTATGGTGCCATCTATGACGTTGAAGCGGCAACCGATATGCTGGTTGAATGGGGCGGCGACGGCTGGACCAATACCGACAACTTCATGACCGCCCGTACCAACGGCGTAGCGACCTACCGTAACTCTGACTTCTTCGGTCTGGTTGACGGACTGAGCTTCGCGCTGCAGTATCAGGGCAAAAACAAAGACCGCAACGTTAAGAAACAAAACGGCGACGGCTTCAGCACCGCCGCGACCTACGCGTTTGACAACGGCGTTGCGCTGTCCGCAGGCTACGCTAACTCCAGCCGTACCGGCGATCAGAAAGCTGACCGACAGGGCGAGAAAGCTGAAGCATGGGCAACCTCCGCTAAGTATGACGCGAACAACATCTATGCCGCGGTCATGTACTCTCAGACCTACAACATGACTCCGGAAAATAGCGATGGTAACTACTTCGCTAACAAAACCCAGAACTTCGAAGCCGTCGTTCAGTATCAGTTCGACTTCGGCCTGCGTCCGTCCATCGGCTACGTACAGACTAAAGGTAAAGACCTGCGCTCTCGCGCTGGCTTCTCAGGCGGCGATGCTGACCTGGTTAAATACGTCGAAGTGGGGACCTGGTACTACTTCAACAAAAACATGAACGTCTACGCTGCGTATAAATTCAACCAGTTGGACGACAACGATTACACCCGTGCTGCGAAAGTCGCTACTGATGATCAAGCCGCAGTGGGTATCGTTTACCAGTTCTAATCTGTAGTACACCCCTTTGTGATATGCCAGAAAAGCAGGACTTCGGTCCTGCTTTTCTGCGTTCCTGAGAGGAAGATCGTAACTTTTAAAAACCTTCACGCTTTTTGTCGCAAACGGTTGGCAATTAACATAACTCCCGTTAACCTGATAGCGGATTTCCCTTCAGTAATCACAATGGAACCTCGTCATGTTTGAGAACATTACCGCCGCCCCTGCCGACCCAATTCTGGGCCTGGCCGATCTGTTTCGTGCCGATGATCGCCCAACGAAAATTAACCTTGGAATTGGGGTTTATAAAGATGAAACGGGTAAAACACCGGTCCTGACTAGTGTGAAAAAAGCAGAGCAGTATCTGCTGGAAAATGAAACCACCAAAAATTATCTGGGTATCGATGGTATTCCAGAATTTGGTCGCTGCACCCAGGAGCTTCTGTTTGGGAAAGGAAGCGCAATTATCAATGATAAACGTGCCCGCACCGCCCAAACTCCGGGCGGAACAGGTGGCCTGCGCGTTGCAGCCGATTTTCTGGCGAAGAACACCAATGCTCAACGTATTTGGGTGAGCAATCCAAGCTGGCCAAACCATAAAAGCGTGTTCAATTCAGCCGGCCTGGAAGTTCGCGAATATACCTACTACGATGCCGCTAACCACAAACTCGACTTTGATGGTCTGCTGGCCAGCCTGAATGAAGCACAGGCAGGTGACGTGGTTCTGTTCCACGGCTGCTGCCACAACCCAACCGGTATCGATCCGACGCTGGAGCAGTGGCAGCAGTTGGCGCAGCTCTCCGTAGAAAAAGGCTGGCTGCCGCTGTTTGATTTTGCCTACCAGGGCTTTGCCCGTGGTCTGGAAGAGGATGCTGAAGGCCTGCGCGCTTTCGCCGCAGTGCATAAAGAGCTGCTGGTTGCCAGTTCCTACTCGAAGAACTTCGGCTTGTATAACGAACGCGTGGGTGCCTGTACGCTGGTTGCTGCGGACCAGGAAACGGTAGATCGTGCTTTCAGCCAGATGAAGTCCGTGATCCGCGCTAACTACTCTAACCCACCGGCTCACGGTGCATCGGTAGTGGCGACTATTCTCAGCAATGACGCGCTGCGCGCCATCTGGGAGCAGGAGTTGACCGACATGCGTCAACGCATTCAGCGTATGCGTCTGCTGTTTGTTAATACCCTGCAGGAAAAAGGCGCCAGCCGCGATTTCTCTTTCATCATTCAGCAAAACGGGATGTTCTCGTTCAGCGGCCTGACCAAAGAGCAGGTACTACGTCTGCGTGAAGAGTTCGCGGTTTACGCGGTGGCGTCCGGGCGTATTAACGTCGCCGGTATGACGCCAGACAACATGGCGCCGCTGTGCGAAGCGATTGTTGCCGTGCTGTAAGCCACACCAGCGGAAAAACAAAAGGCCGTATCTGCGGCCTTTTTTTCATTCTTTTCCCGGTCATTACCAGACCGGCATTTCATCCTGCAGAAATGGGTTATGCAGACGCTCATACCCGAGGGTCGACACAGGTCCATGGCCTGGAATGAACGACACGTCATCGCCCAGCGGCAAGAGTTTACGTTTAATCGCATCGATCAGTTGGCTATGGTCGCCACGTGGAAAGTCGCTACGCCCTACTCCCCCTTTAAAAATCACATCGCCGGAAATCAACAATCTGGAAGAAGACTCGAAGAAGACCACGTGCCCAGGCGTGTGGCCTGGACAGTGTAGCACCTGCAGGGAAATATTCCCCACACTGACCACATCGCCTTCGTTTAGCCAGCGATCCGGCTGCAGCGGCTGGCACTCTTCCAGGCCAAACATGCGACTCTGCGCAGGCAATCCTTCCAGCCAGAACTCATCTTCTTTTTCCGGCCCAATAATCGGCACGCCATAATGTTGTGCCAGTTCCGCCGCCGCACCAACGTGATCGAGATGGCCGTGAGTGAGCAGAATCTGCATCAGGCTAACGCCTGCCGCCGAGACTTCCTGTTTGATTCGCTCAGCATCGCCGCCGGGATCGACCAGCGCCGCAAGTTTGGTTTGTTCGCACCAGATTAAAGAACAGTTCTGCGAGAATGCGGTAACCGGAATGATACGGTAGTTCATGGTGTTCCTTTCGTTACCAGTGCCGTACAGGACCAGTATCAATATGCACAAAATTACTACGGGGATAATATCCTACACCACCGGCGCGAATAGATAACGCTGCTTTGCGAATATTGCTTAACGAAACGCCTTCGATATGGAAATCCATCGCCTGTCCTTTGGTATGGTAACTGTGCTTCGCCACACCACGGCTACGGGCACGAAGTTCATCATTGGTGTCTAGAGAGCGGTATCCTGAGATGAGTTGAACAGGTCGGCGGGTTCCGAGCAATCCTTGCAATCGATAGAGTTGATCGAACAACCCAGGATCGATGGACTTGATTTTATTCGTGCGGTAATCACGGAAAAAATGGTTAAGTCTTGCTAATTCATCCTGAATATAGCCTCTGCCATCAAAAAACGCTGCCTTGAGTGTTTCACCCGTATTGAGGTTATTCAGCGTCAAAATTCGTGGTCGGGGGGTCGAGAGAGTGGCAAATGCCGGCGCAGGCAGAATGGCAGCAGCACCGAGCGCGGCTCCACCTAACGCCAGCAGTTTGCGGCGATTAGCGTCAAATTTGTCCATGATAATCAGGTCTACAGGTAAATGAATCGTAATATACTTTTCCCGCAATCTGCCTGTTAGCCGCCAGCACGCGCTTGCTCCCCTACTGCTGCTAATAAATATCAGCTACGGAGAATGGGTTGCTTACCGCCACAATGCCTTTGCAGGATGATATGTATATGCACTTCTGGCACACGAGAGGCACCTTACCGGGCATTATTGCCCACGTCAAGGTCACCAAACCCCAGTAAATTCGGGCCTTGCAGCCTGCAAGGCCCGTTTTCACACAGAAATAGGACAACCAGTTCCGTTGAACTACTTCATTTATCTGATTAATTGTTCAGCTTTAGGCAGGATCTGTGCGCTGGATCGCGCAGTGAGATCGTAATTGTAAATATCTGTTCGATATTGTGTACGTCCATCAGACCCGACAAATGCAGTCAGATAATAGAGATTAACCGGGATATTCTGGGGAATATTAACGTAACGGGTATTCCCCTGTTTGAGCGCATCCGAAATACGCGCGTTGTTCCAGCCAGCATCCTGAAGCAACATATTCGCCAGTTCTGAGGCTTTATTTACGCGCACGCACCCGGAGCTCAGCGCTCGCCCATCCCGCTGGAACAGATTATGATTTGGCGTGTCGTGCAAATAAATAGCATCTGAGCTTGGCATATTGAATTTATAGCGTCCAAGCGAATTGCGCGCGCCGGGAGCCTGCTGGAAGCGGAACGGTAAATTCGATGCAGTTATCGTCTCCCAATCCACCTGCCAGGGGTCGATTGTCTCTTTGCTATTCCAGCCACGCATCATCGTATAGCCGTGCTGCTCAAGATAGCCGGGGTTATTGCGCACCTTCGGCAGGATATCATTGCGCGCCAGCGTCGGCGGTACGTTCCATGGCGGGTTGACCACGACATTATTCAGCGCGCTGCTCATCATTGGCGTTTTGCGGTCAGGACGGCCAACAATAACCCGCGATGCCAGCACCTGGCTGCCATCTTGATAATAAACCAGCGAAAAGGCGGGAATATTGACCATAATTCCGGTCGCCAGATTACCCGGCAGCAGGCGCAAACGCTGGATATTTAGTGCCAGCACACCGGCACGCTGCGCTGGAGAAACGTTGAGCCAATTGCGAGTCGCCTGACCAATCACGCCATCAGCCCCCAGCCCCTGCCACACCTGGAAGCGCTTAACGCCCTCCACTAGCTGGCGATCATAAACGCCGCGACCGCTGTTTTTGGCCTTTTTCCCGGCAGATGGACTCACCACATCATCGCCCGGCAAGGCAATTTTTTCCGAATCATCCAGCATACCAGTACGCTGTAAAATTTCGCGCAGCGCCGCTACATCATTGCTCCACTCACCGGGACGTAGCGACGTCTTACTGGTGAGCTGCGGCCACGGACGGGAATCGGCAACCTGCGCTAGTAGGGCCTGATGCATTGCGGCATATTGCGGATGCTGCGGTGCCAGGCCAGCAATAAATTGCGCTAACGAACCGTTATCCAGCGCCATCTGCCACTGATTAATAACTGACAGAGGAGGCGTCGACATGACATAGGGTTTTGTGCCATACAGCCAGCGGTTACCCTGAGTGGGAATACCGCTAATAAAATAGAGATAGCCCATCATGGCGTCAGACAGAACAACATCCCGCGCCAGACCGTTCACTGCCGGGTCGGTCAACAGCTCAACCCAGGTGGTGAACTGCGGCTGAAAACCAGCGATAGCGACTTCAGCCAGTTGCTGTTGAAACGCCTGCACCGCCTCACGGTTATCCCACATCGGTTTCATATCTCTGGCCGCATACAGCGATACCAGCGGATTCATAAATACGGGTTGATAACCGGACGGCATCACCGCCTGAATATCGGTACGGCTTTTTGCCGCCGCATCGGCAGGAAGCGCCTGCTCACCGGCCATTTTGGCAACCGCCGCAGATTGGCTTGCGCTTTGGCTCAGCGCGGAAGACAGCTCGTTGATGGTTGCAGAGCTATCCGCTGGTACAACTTCAGGCTCTTCGGCCTGGACATTGAACAGTGGAGCAAATATAAAAGCCAGGCTCAGACTGAGCACAGACAATTGACGACCATACCGTTTCTTTAGCAACATCCCTTGCCCCTGTTAACACATTGCCGCCCGCTAAAATGGGGCTTACTTTCAGTATATGAAGACGAAAACGCTTTTGCCTTCCTCAATGTAAAGAAGTTAAAAGATTATACAATCCTAAAATGCAGGAATGAATAACAAAAAGGACGGCATCGTGTCGTCCTTTGGCTGGTTATTGGACCACCCTACGAAGCATTAGCCGTTCCCGGCAGCGTTTCGGGCAACTGAGGCGCGAAGCCTCGCAGTCCCACCACGTGCACATGCTCGTGATTATTCACGACTTTACGCACCAGCTTATAGGTGGTGCCTTTTTCCGGGCTAATATTTTCCGGTGCCGCGATAATCAGTTGCATCTCCAGACGGTCGCACAGTTCAAACAGCGTGGCGATAGAACGGGCATCCAGACGCGCCGCTTCATCAAGGAACAGCAGACGACATGGCGAAATATCCTTGCCGCGCAGACGCATGGATTCATCTTCCCAGCTCTGCACCACCATCACCAGAATCGACATCCCGGTACCGATAGCCTCGCCGGTCGATAACGCACCGGATTCCGCACGCAGCCAGCCGTCAGAGCCACGGTTAACTTCTACTTCCATCTCCAGATAGTTACGGTAGTCCAGCAACTCTTCACCGATAGTCTGCGGCGTACGCTGCCCCATATCAATTTGCGGATTCAGGCGCTGATACAGCTTCGCCAACGCTTCCGAGAAAGTCAGACGGTTGCTGTTGAACAGGTCCTGATGTTGTTCATGCTGTTCAGACAGCACATCCAGCAGCATCGTGTGGGTTTCCCGTACGTTGACGTTCAGACGCACGCTGTTAACCTGGCCGAAGGAGACACTCTGCAGCCCCTGGTTGAGCATGCGAATACGGTTTTGCTCACGCTGGATAGTTTTACGGATAATGTTGGCCACGCTGCGGGAGCTGATGGCCAGCTTCTGCTCGCGGTTGGTCAGCTCTTCCGTCAGACGGCTGAGTTCAATCTCCATCTGCTCAATCGCTTCCACCGGATCGTCGGTACGAATGATATCCTGGCGAATACGCTCGCGCAGATGTTGATAAACGGCGACAAAGAACTGAATTTTGCGTTCCGGACGTTTCGGATCTTCAGAAATACGTAGCACATCGCGTAGATGCTCGTTATCCGATACCGCCAGACGCAGCGCACCGAGCGCCTTATCCGACATCGAGCGCAGTTCATCAGCCGAAAGGTAAGCCAGTTCACGGCGATGCAGGCGACGTTCCACGCCGTTGTCTTTCACCAGCCGCATTACCGCGCACCAGCCAGCTTTGGCGCTGACAACCTGTTCGCGCATTTCGCAGTAATCGCGCTCCAGCTTGCGCAACTTGCGGGCCAGATTATCCATTTCCGCTTCGCAGAAGGTTAATGCTTTTTCAAGCTGGTTACGCCGCGCGCGGTTGTTGCTGAGCTGAGCGTGAAGCTCATCGCGGCGCAGACGGGCGCGCTCTTCGGCACCAGCGTCGGCGCGGACGCCAATATCCTGAAGCTCTTTATGCAGGTCGTTGAGCAGCTCTTTTTTGGTGTCGTATGAGCTTTTCAGCGATGCCAGCACCTGGTTGTACTGGTTGAGCTGCGCGGCGTGGGTACGCAGCGCTTCGCGGGTGCGGGCGCGCTCCGCTTCCGCCTGCTCCAGACGCTGGCGCAGCTTCTCGTTCAGATCGCTATTGCCACTTAGCATCTCTGCTGAATCAAAGTAGCTAAAGTGAGCGCGACGCTGCACGACTTCAGTCAGCGCAAACGCCTGCTGACGCGCGTCGCGCTGGGTCTGCTGCGAATACGCATAATCTTCTTTCAGTTGTTCAAACTGCTCCGGGTCGCTCTGAAGAACGGAAACGATCGGCTCCAGCTTTGCCAACTGGTTACCATGCTGCTGTACAAAACGCGCGGCTTCCTGCGCTTCGTCAAGTCGTTCCTGAATCTCATCCACGCGATCGGCCAGCGAGTCGTCGGCCAACAGATTCAGACGCGGTAGCAGGCGGTTCAGAGCGGATACGCCCTCTTTTGCCTGCTCATACTGCACCCGGTTCTGCTGGTTATCGCTCTCGTGCGCGGTCAGCGCCCGCTCCAGTTCACCGCGACGAGTATTCAGTTTGCGGATTGCTTCTTCCGGGTCGTCCTCAAAAGCCACCGCCAGATGATTGCCGATAAAGCGGCTGAACGCCTGATGCAGGCGCTGAGTTTTCTGCACATCAAACGACAGCGTCGCAAAACGCTCGGACAGGCTTTCGCGCTCGGCGTGCAGCGTTTCAACGCGGCTTTCGCGGGCGGCGCGGCCAAACAGCGGCAGCGTCGGGAAACGTGAATAGCGCCACTGACGATCGGCAATCTTAACGACAACCGCCTTTTCCAGCTCATCGACGCTGAATACGCTGTCATCAAACGACTGCGGATCGCCCTCGATCAGGTAGAGATCTTCGGGGCAATCCTCCAGACCTTCCAGTTGATCGGCAATCAGCGACAGATCCGGTACCACAATGGCGTGGCGTGAAGGACCGTACAGCGCAGAGTAATACGGCGCATCATCGAGGCTGACGTCATCATAGATTTCCGACAGCAGTACGCCGCCAAAACGTTCAGCCAGCGCGTTCAGGCGCTGATCTTCCGAACCGCCCGGCTGACTAAGACGCTCAATTTCATCGTCGATGGCGCGCTTGCGGGCGCCGACCTCATCGCGCTCTACGATAGCTTCGCGTTCACGCTCCAGCAGTTGCTGGAGATATTCGGTGACTTCCTGGCTTGACTCAAACTGCTCGCCGCTCTGCTCGCACAGTTGATTAAGGCTGTTCTGTGCCGCCAGCCAGATCGGCGCGCGACGCATCAGAGTCTCGGTACGCGACTGCAGCTGTTCCAGCTCCTGACGCAAGGTCATCCGCCGTTCGCTGGCGGAGGAGACGCTATCGGAAAGCGACGCGATGCGGGCTTCCAGCTCCCGATGCAGGGCTTCCAGCTCGTCAATATCGTAACGTTTGCCCTGGCGCTTACAAAACTCGCTCAGTTGGCGTTCGGCATCCCGCTGTTCATGCAGACGCTGTTCAAGTTCCGTCAGACGGCTGCGCAACCCATTCGCCTGTTCGGCCTGATGGCGTTGATTAACGCCATCGCGCAGCAGCTCGCGCGCCACATCCCAGGCTTCATCACGCGCCAGCGGACCATTGATCGCCGCTACCAACTGGTAAGCCTGTTCAAACTGGCTATGCGCGGTTTGCGCCACGCTCATTTTCTGTTCCAGCGACAGCATTTTCTCCGTCGCTTCCTGCTCTTTCGCCTGGAACGTTTCCAGCCACTCGTCGGCGCTTTCCGGGGTTAAATCCGGCAGATGACAGAGGGCTTTTGCCCGTTCCAGCGCCTGCTGCGCCTGGTTGTACTGAATCGCGCGAGTCTGCTGCACGTCCAACGCCTGCTGGTAGTCGGCAAGCTGGTTTTTCAGTTCATCCACTTCCAGCTCAGCGGCTTCAGCGCGGGCTTCGTTCTCTTCCTGCTGGTCAACCGCTTCCGCAACGACTTCATTTTGCTCTTCGAGGCGGATCTGTAGTTCATCAAGATCCGCTTCATAGCGCTCAATTTTTTCCTGCTGACGCAGCGCGGTCTGCACCAGGTTCAGATGGTCGCTGGCAGCCTGATAATCGGCCTCCAGATCGCCTTCCGCACCGTTATGTTCCTGCAGTTCGCGGGCCATATCGACGTGCTTATACTGTTCAGCAGCGAGCTGAGCCCGGGAGGTGAACAGATCGCGGCGATATTCCAGCGCTTTGTCGAGATGAATGCGTCGCTCGTTAGCGTGACGCATATAGTCGGCTGCAACATAGTTGGTGGCTTCGCTGATCAGATGCTTGAACAGGTCGCGGTCCGACTGCGTTACGCGGATGGCTTCCAGCGTCATGCGGTTTTCACGTAGTGCCGCTTCCATATCCTGGAATGCCTTACGCACGCCGCTGTTTTCCGGCAACAGGTAATCGCGCAGCGAGCGGGTAATGGTGCTCGAAATACCGCCGTACAGCGACGCTTCGATCAGGCGATAATATTTGCTACGGTCCGAGGCCGAGCGTAGACGACGGGCCACCACGCCCAGATCGAACATCAGCGAGTGATAGTCGGTAATAGAGTTAAATTGCTTAAACTGCACCCCTTCTATTGCTTCGAGCTTATCCTTCAGCTCGTTGAGCGTCACCACGCGCGCCTGGCGCTCGTTAAGGGTTTCGGTCAACAACTGGGTCGGCTGGATGGAGCCAGGCAGTCCCTGAATCGCAAAAGGTTTGATGTCGACTTTACGATCGCGACCGGCGACCTGCTGTAGACGAACGCCAACCACCACGCGCTGGTGGCGGGAGTTGATAACGTCCAGCACCGAGTAACAGACGCCAGCACGCAGCTTACCGTGCAGCCCTTTATCGCGTGAACCGCTGGTGGCTCCGGCTTCCGTGGTATTACGGAAGTGCAACAGCGTCAGGTCTGGGATCAGCGCGGTGACGAAGGCGGCCATGGTTGTGGATTTACCGGCACCGTTACCACCGGAAAGGGTGGTCACTAATTCATCAAGATCAAAAGTGCGGGCAAAAAAGCCGTTCCAGTTAACCAGCGTCAGCGAGCGAAATTTACCGCGTTCAATCATTACTCTTCCTCCCCGCTATCCGGCTGATTCTCTTCATTCTCATCATTAAGCTGCAGGCGATTTTCCAGCGCCATCGCCTCACCGTCGCGGATCATACGCAACTGCGCTTCGCGCGGATCGTCACCGGTGCGCACATCGGCGCCGAAACGAAACACCGATTCAGTAATGCGGAATTTGCTACTGTCGTGGCCCATAAACCACACCATGCCGAGACGGCGCAGGCGGTTGAGCGAAGCGCGCATTTTTTCCTGCAGCTTCTGACGGTCAAGATCGGATCCGGTAGAACGGTTATTGACCAGCTTCAGCAGCTTGGCTTCGTCCGCCAGGGTCAGTAGCTCATCGTAAAGCTCCTGCTGGGTGAAGATTCCCTCATTCGCCAGACGCTCCGGGCTGAGGTAGAGATAGCAGAGAATTTTACCGACCATCATATCCAGCTCAGACAGAACCGAGCGCGGGATCAGCGTGGTTGAGCGTGGACGCAGGTAGAAAAATCCCTCCGGCGCGCGAATCAGTTCGACGTTGTAGCGAGCATAAAATTCTTCCAGGTAATCCTGAAAATCCATTAAAAATGCGTGATTATCCAGCTCGTCGAGGCCGATATGGCGGCCCGCGCGCAGGGCGCTATCCAGCGCCGGAAATAACGGATTCGCCAACGCTTGCGCCAGTTTAACCGGCATCACTTGTTCAATATTTATCGATGACATGCGCCTGTACCTTGGCTCCGTAATCATTAATCGGCTGCCATTTTGCCGGCAGTCCGGTGAAATCTGCTTGCGCTACGCCCAAACGTACCGCCTGGTCGACCACAATACGCGCGACATCAAAGTGGCGTGCGCGCGGATACTGCGACAGATATTCGCGAACCACCAGACCAAGATCCAGCGGCAGTCCCTTCTCTTTATAGACCACCAGTTGCCCTTCAATCAGCGCCGCCAGTTGCTCGCGAATTTCGTTAAACTCTTCGTACTCCAGATCCGCCGGAAGTTCCCCGGTGACCTCTTCATCGTGCAGCGCCATCTCTTCATCGCGCATATCAAACAGACGATCGGCATGCGCATGGGTGAGTGCCCAGGGAGCGTCAAAGTAAGTTTGCACCGACTGGCGTAAACGCTGCGCGAAGACGCGGTTTTTATCCATATCGATGGCGGTACGGATAAATTTATGCACGTGGCGATCGTAGCCGATCCACAGGTCAATCGCCTGCTGGCCCCAACTGACGATACGGTCCAGCTTACTTTGCAGATCGAACACCAGACGATCGATAAAATTCAGATCGTCGCGCGCCATGGTCGAATCCTGAATCCGCAGCAGGTTTGCCTGCAGCTTATCGCCCGCCGCGTCCAGCGTATCCTGCAGTTCGCGCAGGGTACCGGAGGTTTCTGACAGCAGCAGTTCGCAACTGGAGATCGCCGCCCGCCAGTCTTTATTCAACAACTGGGCTATATCATCTTTTACCAGTTGCTGCTGTTCATCCATGATCCGCTGAGTCAGGTCGATACTGTCAAAAATTTCCGCTACCGAGTACTTCAGCGGGGCGAAAACGTTACGATGCCAGTGGAACTCGTCGCCACCCTCTTCTGCCGAGTCGGCGGCGCGCTTGAGTTCACCGGCAACGATGGAGAGCTGCATCGACAGGCGTAGGGTGGAGAACTCGCGCTGGCGAATATAGTAGTCGCTGATCCCGATGCCCAGCGGCGTCAGGCGATAAATAGCGTTACCCTCGGTGATTTCGCTGGTAAAGCGGTTCAGCAGACGCTGGCGCACCATATCGTTAATGGCATTATTGGCGCGCTGGCTGATGGTTTCGCTGGTCTGCTCAAACGCATCACTGACGTGGCGGAACGCATCCACCAGTTCTCCCTCGGTCATTTCCCCTTCCATCCGCTCGCCGTTCAGCGTGGCAATTGCCAGCAGAAAAGAGAGCCTGTCGACCGGCAGCGAAATAGAAAAATCATTTTTCCTGGCCCAGGCAACCAGTTCGGGGACTGTCTGGGAAAATTCACTCATAGTTTATCCTTGCATCTGCGGCTTAAGCGCGGTGACGTGAATATAACGGCCTAAGCTAATATACGGCTCCTGGCGACAGTAGCGCGTTTCCAGTTCCAGCAGCGCCGCAAATTTATCGCGCTGTTGGTGTTTTTCACGCAGATAATCATGAAACACCCGCACGCCGGTCTTCCCGGTAATCTGCCAGCCAATCTCTTCCAGCCAGCCGTAAACCTGCTGCGGATCGCGCGGATAGTCCGGCGACAGGGTGCGTTTTTTCTTTTTCGGCATGCCAATTTGCACATAGTCGAGATTTCCAGCGACCATATTGTGCATCAACAGACCGTTAGCATTGTAGAACATCAGCGACAACGCGCCGCCGGGGCGCAGCATCGACCACAGCGTCCGCAACATTGCCTGTGGTTCAGCGACCCATTCCAGCACCGCATGAAACAGTATCAGATCGACCGGACTTTCCAAATGCTGCTCAATATCCTGAGCTGCGCATTGTACAAAATGCATGTTGTCGATCACACCTTTATCGGCAGCCGCCTGCCTGGCGCGATCCACCATTTCACCAGAAAGATCGCATAACATGACGTGATGGCCCATTTCCGCCACTTTGATCGCCGTCTGCCCTTCGCCGCCGCCCGCGTCAAGAACTCGCAATGGCCCAGGCCCCAACTGGTTCAGCAGCGGCTGCAGATCCTGCCAGAGGATCGCCTGCCGCAACTGGCCTTTGGTGGTGCCGTATATATTGCGCGAAAACTTTTCCGCAATATCATCGAAATTACGATCCTGCACGGGTGACTCCACAAGCCAACACAAAGCCGCTATTTTGTCATACCCGCGCGGAGAATGAAGCGATCTGTTGTAAGATCCGGCTATATCTTTGGTTATATGGTTAAAAAAGGAACCGTACGGCATGCTTTTTACGCTGAAAAAGGTTTTAGGCGGTATGATGCTGCCGCTTCCCCTACTGCTGTTGCTCATTGCGCTCGGAATCGCACTGTTGTGGTTTAGCCGTTTCCAGCGCACCGGTAAACTCTGCGTCAGCCTCGGCTGGCTGCTGTTGCTGCTGTTGAGCCTGCAACCGGTCGCCGATAACTTGCTAAAGCCGATTGAAGATAAATACCCGACGTGGCGAGGTGAAAAGCGCGTGCAGTACGTCGTCGTGCTTGGTGGAGGCTACACCTGGAACCCGGACTGGGCACCCAGCTCAAATCTCATCAACAACAGCCTGCCGCGGCTAACGGAGGGGATCCGCCTGTGGCAGGAAAATCCGGGGGCTAAAATGATCTTTACCGGCGGGATGGCGAAAACTAACCCGGTAAGTTCTGCGGAAACCAGCGCCAGGGTTGCCGAAAGCCTGGGCGTACCGCGCAGCGAAATTATCGTGCTGGATAAACCCAAAGATACCGAAGAGGAAGCCGCTGCGGTGAAGGAGGCGATAGGCGATGCGCCATTCCTGCTGGTAACTTCCGCCTCTCATCTGCCGCGGGCGATGATTTTCTTTCGCCACGCCGGGCTAACCCCCCTGCCCGCACCAGCCAACCAACTGGCGATCGAGTCACCGCTCAACCCGTGGGAGCGGGCAATCCCTTCGCCCGTCTGGCTAATGCATAGCGATCGGGTGGGTTACGAAACGTTAGGCCGCATCTGGCAATGGCTCAAAGGAGCTTCAGGCGAGCCAGGGCAGGATTGATTTTGCCGCCAGATCAAACCGGACGCGGTCAAAGTGTCCGGTATTGACCAGATTATCCACTTCGTCCCACAGCAGATACAACCAGCGCCGCCAGAGAAAAGCTTCCGCCACCGGCGCCCGGCGTAAATAGTGCCACAACAATTGCTCCTCCTGGCCGCTATCAATCAGACGGAATAGCTCGTATTCACGCGGCGCCCAAAGCATTATGCCCGGCCCCACCATCGCCAGTAGTTGATCATTGCGCGGATCTTTAAGCATGCTGCGCAGCGTGAGGCTCCCGTGTACCAGCACGCAGTTATCATTGAAATTTTTAAATAAATCCGCAAAACATTCGCGCGTGCGAAACAATATGCGTTTGTCCTGCATCGTCAGGCCGGTACCCTGATAAAGATTCAGCGTGCTCCATAGCACCTCCACGCGCTGGCGATACCAGTGCGGCCAGAGGTTTTCTTGAGTACTATCGACCATCCCGACGCAGCCGCTGCTATCCTGACGGTGCCAGGCCAGCAGCGCTTCAACTATCTGCTCCTGCAATTGCTCCCAGCGCTCCGGCGTACGGGCGGGAGCTTCAACCGAGACGCCGCGCAGTCGTTCAATCAGCAGTACATCGGGCCCCGGGTGCTCTTCGTGCGTCATCACGCCGTAGACAACCGGCATGCGGACGGTGCCGCTTCGCGCCAGGGTTGATATTTTCCACGCCAGTTGGCGCGCCACGCCCGGCGTAGTAAAACTGCGCGCCAGCAGCGGCATTGGGTTTCCTTGTGCATCATATAGCGACCACAGCGTTGACGAGGGTTTCTCGCTGACACACTCCACGCGACTTAGTTTTTCACCCAGCAGGTGGCTCAGCTCGGTACGCAACTGTTCCATTTCAGATTACCCCTATGAATACTACCGATTTCATAATGAGCGCCTGCGCCGGGGTTGTCATCAGATGAGATCAAAATTGGCGTAAAAAGTATGGAAAAACGGCCTGAGAATATCCCCTCCAGATGGCTGTCTCTTGATCAGATCTTCTGATCAAGAGATTTCGCCAGATGATATCCTTCAACGATATCCTGAAGCTTGAACCAGCCTTCCCACATCACCACCCAGCCCGCACGGCCCGTGCGTTTACTGTCATACCATCGCCCCAT
>DASYFN010000056.1:0-39148 GCA_036498385.1 Klebsiella sp. | reverse complement strand
CGAGCGTTAATCGCAAAATGCTGCAGCAGCAAACCGGTATGGCGGGTATCCTCCGCCGCAACTAAATCAACGCTTTGCAACACTTCCAGCGCGCGTTGCGTGATATCAGACAGATTACCTATCGGAGTGGGCACAATATAGAGCTGTCCCTGAGAATTATCTGCTGATTCGTGTTGTTTCATTGTTTCGTCCGTATTGCCGATTTAATATTGAGCATTGAACCAAAAAATATCACTGGACACATATGGTACCGTCAACATTTCTTCGTTCTAAACCCGTGCGTTGTCTGCCCGTACTGCTGGCCGCTCTGATCTTTGCCGGCTGCGGCACCCACACCCCGGACCGAAGCACGGCGTATTTGCAGGGCACAGCACAGGCACACTCCAGTTACTACCTGGAACAGATGCAGCAAAGCTCGAATGATAGCAAGACCAACTGGCAATTACTCGCCATTCGTGCACTGTTGACGGAAGGTAAGAAACCGCAGGCCATTGCCCTGTTCAACCAGTTGCCTTCTAACCTCAACGCTACGCAAAGCCGCGAACAGTCGCTACTGGCGGTGGAAGTGAAGCTGGCGCAGAACAATTTCCAGAGTGCACAGATGCTACTGAGCAAACTCGACCCGGTAAGCCTTGAGCAGAATCAACTGCCGCGCTACTGGCAGGCGCAAATTGACGCCAGCCAGGGGCTGCCATCGCTGGACCTGCTGCGGGCCCTGATTGCCCAGCAGCCGCTGCTGAGCCAGCCCGCGCAAAAGCAGCAGAACATCGACGCGACCTGGAAAGCGCTCACCGCGATGAGCAGGAGTCGGGCCAACACACTGGTGATTAACGCCAACGAGAACGTCCTGCAGGGCTGGCTGGATCTGCAGCGCACGTGGTTTGATAACCGCAGCGATCCGGCGATGCTCAAAGCGGGCATTAAGGACTGGCAGACCCGCTACCCGCAAAACCCGGGCGCGCAAATGTTGCCGACGCCGCTAGTGAATATGCAGAACACTCAGCCCGCATCGACCAATAAAATCGCGCTGCTGCTGCCGCTTAACGGCCAGGCGGCGATTTTTGGTCGCACGATCCAGCAGGGCTTTGAAGCGGCGAAAAACGGCGCGCCTGCCGTCACAGGAAGCGCGGTACCCGCCCAGGTCGCCCAGGCGGCAAATATTGCCGATAGCGCGGTGATAAGCCCGTCACAAGCGGAAGTCACCGATCTTACAGCCACTAATAACGCTCAGGCTCCGGTACAAGCGCCGCGGAATCAGACGGTGGCCGCAACTCCGGCTAACCCATCGGCCGAGTTGAAAATCTATGACACCACGACCCAGCCGATGAGCCAGTTGCTGGCCCAGGTGCAGCAGGATGGCGCAACCATCGTCGTCGGTCCGCTACTGAAAGATAACGTCGAACAGGTCATCAAAAGCAACACCTCGCTGAACGTGCTGGCGCTCAATCAGCCGGAGAAAGTCGAAAGCCGGGCCAATATCTGCTATTTCGCGCTCTCTCCGGAAGACGAAGCCCGCGATGCGGCGCACCACATTCACGATCAGGGCAAGCAAGCTCCGCTGCTGCTGGTGCCATACGGCGCGCTGGGCGATCGCGTGGTGAGCGCCTTCGCCAACGAGTGGCTGAAGCTGGGCGGCGATACGGTCCTGCAACAGCGCCTGGGCTCCACGGCCGAGTTGCGCAGCAGCGTCAACAGCGGTATTTCGTTAAGCGGTACTCCGGTGTCTACCCTGCCATCATCGCAGGACAGCCCCCTGGGTAGCCCGAGTGATATGCCGGTCAGTAGCACCGGCAGCGTTGACGCCGCGTATATCCTGGCGACGCCGGAACAAATCGCTTACATCAAGCCGATGATCGCCCTGCGCAACGGCAGCAAGAGCAGCGTGACGCTGTACGCCAGCTCCCGCAGCGCTCAGGGAGCTTCCGGCCCGGACTTCCGTCTGGAGATGGAAGGCCTGCAATATAGCGAGATCCCGATGCTGGCAGGAAGTAACCCGGCGCTGCAGCAGCAGGCGCTGGCCGCCGTTCGTAACGACTACTCGCTGGCGCGCTTGTACGCCATGGGCGCCGACGCCTGGTCTCTGGCCAACCATTTCTCGCAGATGCGCCAGGTTCCCGGCTTTGAGCTGAACGGCAACACCGGCGATCTCACGGCCACACAGGATTGCGTGATCAACAGGAAACTGTCATGGCTCAAATATCAGGGTGGGCAAATCGTCCCAGCCAACTAAGTAAACAGACCGGCGACGCCTGGGAAATCCAGGCGCGCCGCTGGCTGGAACGCCAGGGGCTGCGTTTTATCGCCGCCAACGTCCGCGAGCGCGGTGGCGAAATTGACCTCGTTATGCGCGACGGCAGCGTCACCGTCTTTGTCGAAGTGCGCTATCGTCGCAGCGCAAACTACGGCGATGCCGCCTCCAGCGTCACGCCGCAAAAACAACAAAGACTGCTCAAAGCCGCGCGTCTGTGGCTCTCGCGACAGAATGGGAGCTTTGAGACTGTGGATTGTCGTTTCGATGTGGTAGCCTTCACCGGAAACGACATCCAATGGCTAAAAAATGCCTTTGGCGAATAGCGTAAATGAATTAAGGGATCCCGTGCTCGACAGAATTAAAGCCTGCTTCACTGAAAGCATTCAAACCCAAATTGCAGCAGCGGAAGCACTCCCGGACGCCATCTCTCGTGCGGCTATGACGCTTGTGCAGTCGCTGTTGAACGGCAACAAAATCCTCTGTTGTGGTAATGGCACTTCCGCCGCCAACGCACAGCATTTTGCTGCCAGCATGATTAATCGTTTTGAAACCGAGCGCCCTGGTTTACCCGCCATTGCACTAAATACCGATAATGTGGTCTTAACCGCAATTGCCAACGATCGCCTGCATGACGAAATCTATGCCAAGCAGGTGCGTGCGTTGGGACACGCTGGCGACGTGCTGCTGGCGATTTCTACGCGCGGCAATAGCCGGGATATCGTGAAAGCCGTGGAAGCGGCTGTCACCCGCGATATGACTATCGTGGCGTTAACCGGTTATGACGGCGGTGAGTTGGCTGGCCTGTTAGGGCAGCAGGATGTCGAAATCCGCATTCCCTCGCATCGCAGCGCGCGAATACAGGAAATGCACATGCTCACCGTTAATTGTCTGTGCGATTTGATCGATAACACGCTTTTTCCACACCAGGACGATTAAGGAGAACACATGAAGGCTCTCTCGCCCCTCGCTATTCTGCTTTCTGCGCTACTGCTTCAGGGATGCGTTGCCGCAGCGGTAGTCGGAACGGCAGCGGTCGGCACCAAAGCCGCAACGGACCCACGTACGGTAGGTACTCAGGTTGATGACAGTACGCTGGAACTGCGCATCAACAGCGCTCTTTCCAAAGATGAGCAAATTAAGAAACAGGCCCGCATCAACGTTACCGCCTACCAGGGTAAAGTCTTGCTGACCGGGCAGGCTCCCACGTCAGACCTCTCCGCGCGCGCGAAGCAAATCGCTATGGGTGTAGAAGGTACGGTGGAGGTATTTAATGAGGTGCGTCAGGGCCAGCCGATCGGCTTAGGTACCGCCTCTTCGGATACATGGATCACCACTAAAGTCCGCTCCCAGTTGCTGGCTACCGACCAGGTGAAATCCTCCAACGTGAAAGTAACAACCGAAAACAGCGAAGTGTTCCTGATGGGTCTGGTCACTGACCGTGAAGGGCGCGCGGCGGCGGATATCGCCAGCCGGGTAAGCGGCGTGTCTCGCGTGACCACAGCTTTTACCTATATCAAGTAAACACTTTACCTCCCGGCTTGCGCTACGCTTAGCCGAGCTACGGGTTCATTATCGACCGCTGTCCCGTAGCACGGGTAAGGTGTTTACGCCGCAACCCGGGAAAATCACATTAGCGCCAGCTCAGCACAAAGCCCATGAACACCAGCGTCGCCGGGTTGAGCAGCGGATTTCCCAGCCAGAATAGCAGCACGCCCATGATGGGAGTGTCATGATAAATTGGGGACATGAATACTCCCCCGGGGAAACGTGGGAAATCAGTCATCCCCTGACCGCGCAGCCCTCTCACGTAGCTGTGACGAAGAGAGAATTTGTACGCCCTCATGTGTTGGCGATAGCGCCTCCGCGAGTAACGCGCTCGCCACCTCCCGCGCGTCTATCGATTTCAGGTTTCCCGGCAACAGGCTGAAAAGCGGCGCAAAGAACGTCTCGCTGGCACGTTTTTTTTCGCGCTCGCCTATCAGCATTGACGGGCGGGCAATCGTCAGTCGCGGCCACTCCTGCGCAATCAGCGCCTCTTCCATCTCGCCCTTTACCCGGTTATAGAAAAAGGGCGAATGCGCATTTGCCCCCATCGCGCTGACCACCAGCATATGCTGCGCGCCCAGCCTTTTCCCCACCAGCGCAGTATCAATGACCAGCGTATAATCGGCATGCACAAACGCCTCTTTACTTCCCGCTTCCCGGCGGGTGGTCCCCAGACAGCAGAAAACGATGTCTACCGGATCAACAACCTGCGCCAGGGCATCCGTTAGCTGCGGATCGTGCGGATTAAATACGCCGGAAATATTGGTCAGTGGCCGACGGGTAGGTGCAGCAATGGATTTAATACCCGGCTCATTCAACAGCATTCGGAGTAAGTGACCACCAACTAACCCGGTTGCCCCCGTTAACAGTACTTGGCTCATCGAAACTCCTTTGCAGATTTTTCTACCTTGCGATCCCCGGCTCATGTTCCAGGCTTAATACTCTACGAGGTAATTATCCATCATCATCAGGGAAATGCCTCATTCCACACCAAAACACTGGAGGAAGAATGAGTAAGAAGATAGCCGTTTTAATTACCGACGACTTTGAAGACTCGGAATTCACCTCACCTGCAGACGCCTATCGGCTGGCCGGCCATGAGGTGGTGACGATTGAAAAACAGGCGGGGAAGAAGATAAAAGGGAAAAAAGGGGAAGCCGAAGTCGTTGTCGAAAAAGCCATTGATGAGGTCAGCCCTGCCGACTTCGATGCCTTGTTGCTGCCAGGCGGTTATTCACCGGACTCGCTGCGCGGCGACGAACGCTTTGTCACCTTCACCCGTGATTTTGTGAATAGCGGCAAACCGGTATTCGCCATCTGCCACGGTCCGCAGTTGTTGATTAGCGCCGATGTGATTCGCGGGCGTAAGCTGACGGCCGTGAAGCCCATTGTTGTCGATGTTAAAAACGCGGGTGGCGACTTCTATGACCAGGAAGTGGTTATCGACAACGAACAACTGGTGACCAGCAGAACCCCGGACGACCTGCCGGCGTTTAATCGTGAAGCTTTACGTCTGCTCGGCGCCTGATTCACGCAGCCAGTGCAGCTTTTTGCCAAAACCCAGCGTGTTATCGGTGAACTTAAGCTCATCGGGGAGAATCTCCCAGACGGGCACCGGTAGCATGCGGGCAACCGGAAAACGGCTGACATAGCGCTTGCGTATCGCCGCCTCTTCTTCCCCGGACAGGCGGCGAATTTTGCCTTTAAACTGTACGCCGCGGATCAGCGCCACTGTCTTTGGCTGGCCGTTTATCGTCCCGGCCACGTTGGCGCATCCCCCGGTCATCTGGCTGTGGCGTGTTTTTTCATCGCTGAGCAGATAAAAAGCGACCTTCTCCGGGTCATAGACGTAAAAAGCATTGGCACACCACAGCTCGTCATCGCGGGAGACGCACCAGGTCACGACGTGCTGCTTGCCCAGCCAACGGCTGATAGCGGCGAGCGTATCCATCTTTACTCTCCAGTATGTTATGGTGCTCACACCTTAACATAGCGACCTCTGTACCGTGTGCTGGTTTCTCTATCTGATTCGTACCGCCGATAATCGCCTCTATACCGGGATTACCACTGATGTTTCACGCCGCTTTTGCCAGCACCAGGATGGCAAGGGAGCAAAAGCGCTGCGTGGAAAAGGAGAGCTTCAACTGGCTTTCAGCCAGGAAGTTGGTGAACACTCACTAGCTCTACAGCTGGAGTATCGTATCAAGCAACTGACGAAGCGCCAGAAAGAACGCCTCGTTGCCGGAGATGGTTCGTTTGAGGCCCTGCTGGAAAGCCTCAGAAGCGGTTAAAATGGTCGCTGTATTCGACCAACCCGCTTACACCATCCAGCGCGTCATCGGCCAGACGATGAACCTGGAAAGTCTCGGCGCTATCCGGCCAGCGGCAGTGCAGATCGAAACGCGCCGCAGGTTCAAAGCCCAGACGACTATACAGCGCCGGATCGCCAAGGGTAACGACGGCGGCATAGCCAAACTCATTCAGCGAATCGAGCCCTTCATAGACCAGTTGACGCCCGATGCCCTGGCCGCGGTAACTTTCGTCTACCGCCAGCGGAGCCAACCCGACCCACTGCAGCTCTTCGCCTTCGACGACGACCGGGCTAAAGGCCACGTAACCCACGACCTGACCTTCGTCATCCGTCGCCACCACGCCCAGTGTGATCAGACCATCTTCACGTAGACTGTGCACCAGTTGCGCTTCCGCATCACTGCCGAAGGTACGACGCAATAACGCGTCGATTCCCGGTGCATCAATCCCAATCTCTACTCGAATTAGCATGCCTCACCTACCGATGTCTGTTCAGGTTTCTGCGGGCCTTTCAGGCCAGCTTCAACAAAGTCCGCCAGCTGCAGCAGCAGGATACGCAGCGCTTTCGGCATCTGCTCCAGCTCAATGGCATCCATCAGGTTTTTTACATACAACCCCAGCTCAGTGTCGCCTTCGATAACCAGACGACGCTGGAAGAACAGCGTATCCGGATCCTGCTTACGCGCCGCAATCATCAGCAGGTCGCTGGCGTCGGCGCTGAAGCTGACGTCCGCTTCAGCCGCAGAGCTGACCACCAGACGACCATCAACCACCGAGGTATACCACAGCAGGCCGATATCACGCACATGAATACTTAACCAGCGCCCCTCGAGAAAATCCAGTTCCCCATCCGCCAGCGCCTGGCGAAATTGCCAGCTTAATACTTGTTCCAGCACCTGGCGCTTGAGGGCAAATGGCGCCAGCTTAACCGGCACGCTCATCATTGACGGGCCAAAATGAACCAGTCTGGAACGCAGTTTATCCAACACAAGCTTTACTCCATGAATGCAATCGTTCCTCTATTGTGCCATATCAAATAAACGACATAGCGGCGTAAATCAACAAAATCATGATGTCGGGTTGCTGGTATTGATCCCGCCAATACGCTTTTAACTGCCTCAAATCAAAAATTGTCACCAGAAGGTTAACTAAAATCCCAGCTCATTAACCATCCAGCGTCCCTGACGGGCCGCGTTTTTCAGGAAAAATTATGGAGCTGCTCTGCCCAGCCGGTAACCTTCCGGCGCTTAAGGCGGCCATCGAAAACGGCGCCGATGCCGTCTATATCGGGCTGAAAGATGACACTAACGCCCGCCACTTTGCCGGCCTTAATTTCACCGAGAAGAAACTGCAGGAAGCCGTCAGCTTTGTGCACCAGCATCGTCGAAAACTGCATATTGCCATTAACACCTTCGCTCATCCTGATGGTTATGTCCGCTGGCAGCGCGCAGTCGACATGGCGGCCCAACTGGGCGCCGACGCGCTGATCCTCGCCGATATCGCGATGCTGGAATATGCCGCCGAGCGTTATCCGCATATCGAGCGCCACGTTTCCGTCCAGGCCTCGGCCACCAACGAAGAAGCGATAAAATTTTATCATCGCAATTTTGACGTTGCCCGCGTGGTGCTGCCGCGCGTTCTGTCGATTCATCAGGTCAAACAGTTGGCGCGCGCCACGCCGGTACCGCTGGAGGTCTTCGCCTTCGGCAGCCTGTGCATCATGGCGGAAGGCCGCTGCTACCTCTCGTCCTACCTGACCGGCGAATCGCCGAATACCGTTGGTGCCTGTTCGCCGGCGCGCTTCGTGCGTTGGCAGCAAACGCCGCAGGGCCTGGAGTCACGCCTTAACGAAGTGCTGATTGACCGCTATCAGGATGGTGAAAACGCCGGCTACCCAACCCTATGTAAAGGACGTTATCTGGTCGATGGCGAGCGCTACCACGCGCTGGAAGAACCCACCAGCCTGAACACTCTGGCGCTGCTGCCGGAACTGATGGCAGCAAATATTGCCTCGGTGAAAATTGAGGGCCGCCAGCGCAGCCCGGCGTACGTCACTCAGGTGGCGAAAGTCTGGCGTCAGGCGATCGATCGCTGTAAAGCCGATCCGCAAAATTTCGTGCCGCAGTCCGCGTGGATGGAAGCCCTCGGTTCCATGTCCGAAGGAACGCAAACCACCCTTGGCGCCTATCACCGTAAATGGCAGTGAGAACAGCAATGAAATATTCATTAGGGCCGGTGCTTTATTACTGGTCAAAAGAGACGCTGGAAGATTTTTACCAGCAGGCGGCAAGCTGCAGCGCGGACACGATTTACCTCGGCGAAGCGGTATGCAGCAAACGTCGCGCCACCAGAGTCGGCGACTGGATCGACATGGCGAAAGCGCTGGCGGGAAGCGGTAAACAGGTGGTGCTTTCCACCCTCGCGCTGGTGCAGGCGTCCTCTGAGCTGGGCGAACTGAAGCGCTATGTTGATAACGGCGAGTTTCTGATTGAAGCCAGTGATCTCGGCGTCGTTAACCTGTGCGCGGAACGTAAGCTACCGTTCGTCGCTGGCCATGCGCTCAACTGCTATAACGCCGTTACCTTGCGCCTGTTGCTCAAGCAAGGGATGTTGCGCTGGTGTATGCCAGTTGAGCTTTCCCGCGACTGGCTGGCGAATTTGCTGACCCAGTGCGACGACCTGGGCATTCGCAATCAGTTTGAGGTAGAAGTCCTGAGCTATGGTCATCTGCCGCTGGCTTACTCCGCCCGCTGCTTTACCGCGCGATCGGAAAACCGGCCAAAAGACGAGTGTGAAACCTGCTGCATTAAATACCCTAACGGGCGCGACGTGCTTTCGCAGGAGAACCAGCAGGTGTTCGTCCTCAACGGCATTCAGACCATGAGCGGCTACGTCTACAATCTCGGGAATGAGCTAAGCACCATGACCGGGCTGGTGGATATGGTTCGCCTGTCGCCGCTGGGCAGCGAGACCTTCGCTATGCTGGACGCCTTCCGGGCGAATGAAAACGGCACTGCGCCGCTGCCGCTGACGGCGAACAGTGACTGCAATGGCTACTGGCGACGGCTGGCCGGGCTGGAACTGCAGAGCTGATTAACCGCTCACTTTGTTAATGGCTATCGCTGCTTTTTAATGCACTATTAAAGATGCAGCTTTTCTGGCAGGTGTATCCCGGATGCGCCAGGCTGGAAGAAGACCTTCAATCTGATGACGATGCTGTAGCAAAGTGAGCTTTTATGACTGACAAATCTGTTTCATTTTCGGTGCTCGATCTGGCGCCGATCCCGCAAGGATCTTCCGCGAAGGAAGCCTTCGCCCACTCTTTAGACCTGGCCCTGCTGGCGGAAAAACGCGGCTATCATCGCTACTGGCTGGCCGAGCATCATAATATGGCGGGTATCGCCAGCGCCGCGACCTCGGTGCTGATTGGCTATCTTGCGGCGAATACCACTACTCTGCATCTGGGCTCCGGCGGCGTGATGCTGCCGAACCATTCGCCGCTGGTGATTGCCGAGCAGTTCGGCACGCTCAATACGCTTTACCCAGGACGTATCGATCTCGGTCTCGGCCGCGCGCCGGGCAGCGATCAGCCCACCATGCGCGCGCTGCGTCGCCATATGAGCGGCGATGTCGATAACTTCCCGCGCGATGTCGCGGAGCTGGTGGACTGGTTCGACGCTCGCGATCCTCATCCGCACGTGCGCCCGGTTCCTGGGTATGGCGAGAAGATCCCGGTCTGGTTGCTCGGCTCCAGCCTGTACAGCGCTCAGTTGGCGGCACAGCTTGGGCTGCCGTTCGCCTTTGCCTCGCACTTCGCCCCGGATATGCTCTTCCAGGCTTTGCACCTCTACCGTACTCATTTCCAGCCGTCAGAACGGTTAGAGAAGCCATATGCGATGGTGTGTATTAACATTATCGCCGCCGATAGCGGCAGAGATGCGGAGTTCCTGTTTACGTCCATGCAGCAGGCGTTCGTCAAACTACGCCGCGGCGAAGCCGGACAGTTGCCACCGCCAGTGCAAAATATGCATCAGTTGTGGTCCGCTTCAGAGCAGTATGGCGTCCAGCAGGCGCTGAGCATGTCACTGGTAGGCGATAAAAGCAAAATCCGTCACGGACTGGAATCCATCCTGCGGGAAACCCAGGCCGATGAAATCATGGTTAACGGCCAAATCTTCGATCATCAGGCACGCCTGCATTCATTTGATTTGGCGATGCAGGTTAAAGAAGAGCTTCTCGGATAATGAGCAATGCGGCATTTTTGCCGCATTTTCAATTACTGATAGGTGGGTAATACGTTAAAGCTCGACAGGAAATGCACGATAACGTTACCCAGCCCAAACAGCAGAACCAACGCAATCATCGGCTTTCCACCCCAAACACGAAACAATGGACTGTCAAAACGTTTACGCGATGCGCGCGCCAGTAGCGCTGGTACAATTGCCGCCCAGATAGTCGCCGCCAGACCTGCATAGCCGATCGCGTAGAGGAATCCGTTCGGCCACAGCAGGCCGCCCGCCATCGGCGGAACAAAGGTGAGAATCGCGGTTTTAAAGCGTCCCAGCGCGGAGTCATCGAAACCGAATAGATCCGCCAGATAATCAAACAGGCCGAGCGTCACGCCAAGGAATGAACTGGCAACGGCAAAGTTCGAAAAGATGACTAACAGCAGATCCAGACTCCGGCTGTTCAGTACCCCACTGAGCGCCTGAACCAGGACATCTATGTTGCCCCCCTTCTGCGCAATACCGATAAACTCAGGGCGTGGAATATTGCCCATTGTCACCAGCAGCCACACCACGTACAGACCCAGCGCCAACAGCGTACCGTAAACCAGGCACTTAACGATTGTGCGCGGATCTTTGCCGTAGTACTTCATCAGGCTCGGCACGTTGCCGTGATAGCCGAAGGATGCGAGGCAGAACGGCAGCGTCATCAGCAGATAGGGCATATACGAGGCATTTTGTTCAGCCACGTTAAACAGGATGGTCGGCTGGACGTGCCCCAGCAGGCTGCCAAAGGTCAGAAAGAAGGTAATGACCTTAGCTCCCAGCACAATGGCCGTCATGCGGCTCACCGCTTTGGTGCTCAACCAGACAATAAACGCCACCAGCAGCGCAAAACCAAAACCAGCCGCCCTTGCCGGTACGTTCAGTGATATTTCGCTAAACGTATGGCGCAGGATCGAGCCGCTGGCGGAGATATAGGCGTAAGTCAGAATATAAAGCACAAAGGCGATCGACACACCGTTAACCAGATTCCAGCCCTTGCCGAGTAGATCCTTAGTAATGGTATCGAAGCTGGAGCCAATCCGATAATTCAGGTTCGCTTCGAGGATCATTAACCCGGAATGAAGCATACAAAACCAGGTAAAAACCAGCGCCACCAGAGACCAGAAGAACCACGCGCCGGACATGACAACCGGCAGTGAAAACATGCCCGCACCAATAATCGTCCCGCCAATAATCACTACGCCGCCAAACAAGGACGGTCGGGTTGCCGTAGTGGTAAGTGTCGCCATTTGTCGTAATCTCCAGTCGAAAATACTTTTGTTGTTATCAACGCGACGCACTGTACCAGTACACGAGTACAAAAGAAATAAAAAAAGCCCCAATCCTCAAGATCGGGGCTGTATCGTTTACTTTACGTTAGCGGAAAATGCTAATTATGCATCGCCACCGAAACGACGACGACCTGCGGAGTCATCGCGACGCGGGGCTGAAGCATTATCGCGGCGCGGCGCGCGGCCACCTTCACGACGTTCGCCGCTGAAACGACGACCATCACCACGACCGCCTTCGCGACGTTCACCGCCAAAACCACGGCCTTCACGACGCTCCCCGCCGCCGCGACGTTCGCCGCTGCGCTCAGGACGCGGCTGAGCATCGCCCAGCAGCTGCATGTTCATCGGCTTGTTCAGGATGCGGGTGCGAGTAAAGTGCTGCAGCACTTCACCCGGCATACCTTTCGGCAGTTCAATAGTAGAGTGAGAAGCAAACAGCTTGATGTTACCGATGTAACGGCTGCTGATATCGCCTTCGTTCGCGATCGCACCAACGATATGACGAACTTCAACGCCGTCATCACGGCCCACTTCAATACGGTACAGCTCCATATCGCCAACGTCACGACGCTCACGCTTCGGACGATCTTCACTACCGCGATCGCCGCGCGGGCCACGATCGTTACGGTCTCCACGACGTTCGAAACGATCGTCACGGTCGCGGAACTCGCGCTTAGGACGCATAGGCGCATCCGGCGGCAGGATCAGCGGACGTTCGCCCTGAGCCATTTTCAGCAGCGCTGCGGCCAGCGTTTCCACATCCAGCTCTTCGCCTTCAGCAGACGGCTGGATTTTCGCCAGCAGCGCGCGGTACTGATCCAGATCGCTGCTTTCCAGTTGCTGCTGAACTTTCGCGGCGAATTTTTCCAGGCGACGTTTACCCAGCAGTTCTGCGTTCGGCAGTTCAACTTCCGGAATGGTCAGCTTCATCGTACGTTCGATATTACGCAGCAGACGACGCTCACGGTTCTCAACGAACAGCAGCGCACGGCCAGCACGACCCGCACGACCGGTACGACCAATACGGTGAACGTAAGACTCAGAATCCATCGGGATATCATAGTTAACAACCAGGCTGATACGCTCAACGTCCAGGCCACGGGCCGCAACGTCGGTCGCAATCAGGATATCCAGACGACCGTCTTTCAGACGCTCCAGAGTCTGCTCACGCAGGGACTGGTTCATGTCGCCGTTCAGCGCGGCGCTGTTATAGCCACTACGCTCCAGCGCTTCGGCCACTTCCAGGGTCGCGTTTTTGGTACGAACGAAGATAATCGCCGCATCAAAATCTTCCGCTTCCAGGAAACGTACCAGCGCTTCGTTTTTACGCATACCGTAAGCAGTCCAGTAGCTCTGGCTGATGTCCGGGCGAGTCGTTACGCTGGACTGAATGCGAACTTCCTGCGGCTCTTTCATAAAGCGGCGGGTAATACGACGAATCGCTTCCGGCATGGTGGCAGAGAACAGAGCGGTCTGATGACCTTCCGGGATCTGCGCCATAATTGTTTCTACATCTTCGATGAAGCCCATGCGCAGCATTTCGTCAGCTTCATCCAGAACCAGACCGCTCAGTTTAGAGAGGTCCAGCGTACCGCGTTTCAGGTGGTCCAGCAGACGCCCCGGAGTACCGACAACGATTTGTGGCCCCTGACGCAGTGCGCGCAACTGCACGTCATAACGCTGGCCGCCGTACAGGGCAACCACGTTTACGCCACGCATATGTTTAGAGAATTCCGTCATTGCTTCAGCTACCTGTACCGCCAGTTCGCGGGTCGGTGCCAGCACCAGAATCTGCGGTGCTCTCAGCTCAGGATCAATATTGTTCAGCAGCGGTAAAGAGAACGCTGCGGTTTTACCGCTACCCGTCTGGGCCATACCCAGAACGTCGCGGCCGCCCAGTAGATGCGGAATGCACTCAGCCTGGATCGGAGATGGTTTTTCGTAACCCAGATCGTTAAGCGCTTCAAGGATGGGAGCCTTCAGGCCCAGATCTGCAAAAGTGGTTTCGAATTCAGCCATGTAGTACGTGTGCCTCAAAATTAATGGCGGCCAGTCTACATAACTCATCGTGAAAATTTACGGTAATTTTCATTGAAAAGTGTGAACCGGCTCAAAGTATGTGTATTAACGAACAACAACGCCCTCACCCGCAAAGGTGATGGCAATCAAAAAAAGGGCTGATGTGTTCGTCAGCTATTGCTGGTCCGATTCTGCCAGGTCATCTTGCTCCTGGCCCAGGAGCGATAATTCCAACAATGCGTATCGGTGCTCAACGTAGTTATGAACGTTGTTTGCGACCGCCAGTTTGAACAGTGCCGTAGCGCTGTCCTTGTCCCCCAGACTTAGGTAGTACTTACCTAAATAGAAGTTGGTTTCACTGAGATGCTCAGCGAGCGAGGTGTTATCCGTTGCGTCTGCCTTCAGACGGTTCATCAGCTCTTTTTCGCTAATGTCGCCAAGGTAGAACCCGACAATGTTCCATCCCCATTGCTCTTTATCCGATTTATTTAAGCGCTGTCTCAGTGCTTCAAGCGCCTGCTTCTCATTGAGCTGACGCTCAGCGAGATAAAGCCACAGGCTTCGGAAAGGATCATTGGGATCGTCTTGATAAAACGCCAGCAGATCATCTTGCGCTAACTTAGCACGACCGCCGTAATACAGTGCGATACCGCGATTTAAGTGCGCGTAGTTGTAAGTTGGATCAAGCTCAAGTACAGAATCAAACGCTTCATAGGCAGCATCAAAATTGCCTGCCTGCGTTAAATATATGCCTAAGTAATTGAATACTTCAGGCATATCGGGGCGGATCGCCAACGCTTGTGAAAAATCATTTCGCGCCAGAGCCCGCAAGCCGAGGCTATCATACAACACTCCGCGCTCATATAAAAGCTGTGCGCGTTCATCATCGGTCAAAGCCCGACTGGCAAGTATCTGCTCCATGCGTGCCAGAATCACTTCTTGCTGTAAAGTCGGTTGCAATGGCACCGCCAGGACTTCGCTTTTACGCCAGGCAGAGTTGCTGCATCCTGCCAGCGTGAGAGCTGTCGCAACGAAACACCAGCGCAGAAAAGGCTTCATTTCCCACTCCCGAAGACAACAATTGAATGAACGTCCTGTCCGCCGGCTGCTAAAACGAAGCATCCTGCTCCGTAATAAACAGCTCTCCATGTCAACATGGAGAGCTCAATCGGTAAAAAGCTTACTCTGCTTCTGGTGCAGCTGGCGCTGCGCCTTCAGCCGGAGACTGCTCGGTTGCTTCTTTGATGCTCAGACGCACGCGGCCCTGACGGTCAACTTCCAGTACCTTAACCGGTACTTCCTGACCCATCTGCAGATAGTCGGTAACTTTCTCAACGCGCTTGTCAGCAATTTGAGAAATGTGTACCAGACCTTCTTTGCCGCCGCCAATAGCAACGAATGCACCGAAGTCTACGATACGAGTCACTTTACCGCTATAGATACGACCTACTTCGATTTCGGCGGTGATCTCTTCGATACGGCGGATGGCGTGTTTAGCTTTTTCGCCGTCGGTCGCTGCGATTTTCACGGTGCCATCATCTTCGATTTCGATGGTGGTGCCGGTTTCTTCAGTCAGCGCACGAATCACAGAACCACCCTTACCGATCACGTCTTTGATCTTGTCCGGGTTGATTTTAATAGTGTGGATACGTGGGGCGAACTGAGAGATGTCGCCGCGCGGTGCGTTGATAGCCTGTTCCATCACGCCAAGGATATGCAGACGCGCACCTTTAGCCTGGTTCAGAGCCACCTGCATGATTTCGCGGGTGATACCTTCAATTTTGATATCCATCTGCAGCGCAGAGATACCTTCACGGCTACCGGCAACTTTAAAGTCCATGTCGCCCAGATGATCTTCATCACCCAGAATGTCAGACAGAACAACAAAGTTGTCGCCTTCTTTTACCAGGCCCATCGCGATGCCAGCAACGGCAGCTTTGATTGGCACGCCCGCATCCATCAGCGCCAGGGAAGCGCCACAGACGGAAGCCATGGAAGAAGAACCGTTGGATTCGGTGATTTCAGACACTACGCGCACGGTGTACGGGAAACGATCGGCTTCTGGCATCACGGCCAGCACGCCACGTTTAGCCAGACGGCCATGGCCAATCTCACGACGCTTCGGTGAACCGACCATGCCGGTTTCGCCTACGGAGTACGGAGGGAAGTTGTAGTGGAACAGGAAGCTGTCGGTACGTTCGCCCATCAGCTCATCCAGGTTCTGTGCGTCACGCGCGGTGCCCAGGGTTGCAGTAACTAGCGCCTGAGTTTCACCACGGGTGAACAGAGCAGAACCGTGGGTACGAGGCAGAACGCCGGTGCGCACGTCCAGACCACGGATCATGTCTTTCTCACGGCCATCGATGCGCAGTTCGCCAGCCAGAATGCGGCTACGTACAACATTTTTCTCGATAGCGTGCAGCAGATCGGACAGCTCGCCCGCGTCCAGAGATTCGTCTTCTGCGGTAAGAGTAGCGATAACGTCGGCTTTAATAGCATCAACCTGAGCATAACGTTCTTGCTTTTCGGTGATACGGTAAGCGTCGCTCAGACGGGATTCAGCCAGGGAGGCAACGCGTGCGTTCAGCGCTGCATCAACAGCTTCAGGCTGCCAGTCCCAACGTGGTTTGCCCGCTTCGGCAACCAGGGAGTTGATGTTCTGGATAACAACCTGCTGCTGTTCGTGACCAAATACCACCGCGCCCAGCATCTGGTCTTCGCTCAGCAGTTCTGCTTCGGACTCAACCATCAGCACAGCACCTTCGGTACCGGCAACAACCAGGTCCAGCTTGCTGGTTTTCAGCTCGTCCGCAGTTGGGTTCAGAACGTACTGGTCGTTGATGTAGCCCACGCGAGCGGAGCCAATTGGGCCATTGAATGGAATACCAGACAGGCTCAGAGCGGCAGAAGCACCGATCATTGCAACGATGTCAGGGTGTACCTGTGGGTTTACAGAAACCACGGTAGCGATAACCTGAACTTCATTAACGAAGCCTTCCGGGAACAGCGGACGAACCGGGCGGTCAATCAGACGCGCGATCAGGGTTTCGCCTTCGCTTGGGCGGCCTTCACGACGGAAGAAGCTGCCTGGGATACGGCCAGCAGCGTAGGTACGCTCCTGATAGTTAACGGTCAGCGGGAAGAAGTCCTGGCCCGCTTTAGCTTTTTTCTGACCGACTACGGTCACGAATACTGCGGTGTCGTCCATGCTGACCATAACTGCTGCGGTAGCCTGGCGCGCCATCATACCGGTCTCGATGGTGACCGTATGCTGACCGTACTGGAATTTACGAATGATCGGATTTAGCAAGATAATATCCTTTAGATTTTAGGCTACCGGTGACTTCACGCGGTGCCATTTTGACCCGATCTTCATCGCATCCTCGCGACTAATGACAACCCTGACCCGCCCCTGCGGATAAAGCCTCTCATTAGCCGCGCGAACCTCTGCAATAAAGATCACACTCAGCAACAATACATTAGTTTCCATAGAATTGCTGCCGTCAGGTTGAAAAAAGGGGCCCTAACAGGCCCCTTTTTCTGAAACTCGCAAGACTTAGCGACGCAGACCCAGACGCTCGATCAGGCTGGTGTAACGTGCTACATCTTTACGCTTCAGGTAGTCGAGCAGTTTACGACGCTGAGAAACCATACGCAGCAGACCACGACGGCTGTGGTGATCTTTTTTGTGCTCTGCAAAGTGACCCTGCAGGTGGTTAATCTGTGCGGTCAGCAGTGCAACCTGAACTTCGGTAGAACCGCTGTCGTTAGTACCACGACCGAACTCGGAAACGATTTTAGCTTTAGCTTCAACGCTTAGAGACATTTTCAACTCCAAAAATTATAGATAAATAAACAGGGTGCCGATCTCTAATTCAGCAACCCCAGGGCACACCGGGTAAATTGTTAAACAACTGACCAGATGCTAAGCCGCGCTATTTTACCTGTAGCAACCTGTTACCGCAAGGTAACTCCAGTTCTCAGACAGGGTATTCCACGACCAGACGACGGGGAGCAACGCGCCCATCCTCGTCAATTTCAGCCATGCCGATAAATTTGGCTTCGTCGCCCTCGGTTACCCGAACCAGACCTTCTGCCGGAGCACCCGCGACCTGCACGGGCTGACCGTTTTTGAAGTAGCCCGCAACGGCCGGTAGCAAATTAACGATTGGGAAGTCCGAAGCCGGACTGTCCATCGGCATGAGCAGCGGATCCAATAGCACGGAAGGTTCAATCTCCTGCTGCTGCGCCTGTTCAAGAAGTGCGTTCAGATGCTCAAGAGTGACCATGCGCTCAACGGGGTATTTACTTACGGCCAGGCGACGCAGGAAAGTCACATGCGCACCGCAGCCGAGTTTTTCACCCAGATCGTCGGTAATGGTCCGGATATAGGTACCCTTTGAGCAATGAATCTCCAGCTCCAGCTCATCGCCTTCATGGCGAATAAACAGCAGCTCGTACACGGTGATTGGGCGCGCCTCACGCTCAACTTCAATGCCCTGACGAGCATATTCGTACAGCGGTTTACCCTGATGCTTAAGCGCCGAATACATCGACGGCACCTGCATGGTGTCACCGCGGAAACTCTCCAGCGCATCGGCAAGCTGCTGCTCGCTAAAGGCTACCGGGCGTTCCTGAACGACAGTACCGTCAGCATCTGAAGTATCCGTGCGCTGACCAAGGCGTGCAATCACGCGGTAGCGTTTGTCAGAATCCAGCAGATAACGTGAAAACTTGGTGGCTTCTCCGAGACAAATCGGCAGCATGCCGGTTGCCAGAGGATCCAGCGCACCGGTATGACCGGCGCGATTAGCGTTATAAATACGCTTTACCTTCTGGAGTGCATCGTTGGAGGATAAGCCCTGCGGCTTATCAAGCAACAGCACGCCGTGAATATCACGACCACGACGACGAGGACGACTCATCAATCCTCCTTCGTGTCATCCGTATTCACGCGGCGCTCGTCATCATGTTTGATGACGTTGGAAACCAGATTCGACATACGCATCCCTTCAACCAAAGAGTTGTCGTAGAAGAAAGTCAGTTCCGGAACAATACGCAGACGCATTGCTTTGCCTACCAGAGTGCGGATATAGCCCGAAGCGTCCTGCAGGACTTTGATACCCGCTTTCACGGCTTCTTCGTCTTTGTCGTTCAGGAAAGTCACAAACACTTTGGCATAGGCCAGATCGCGAGAGACTTCGACACCGGAAACGGTGGTCATCATGCCCAGACGAGGATCTTTGATTTCGCGCTGCAGGATAATTGCGATTTCTTTCTGCAATTCCTGAGAGACGCGCTGCGGGCGACCAAATTCTTTCGCCATAATAAATTCTCCATACAAATCGGGGGGCGCTCGGCCCCCCTTAAGATATTACCGAGTGTTCGGCTGATATCAGGCGATCGTACGCTGGATTTCGATGATTTCGAAGACTTCGATTACATCGCCCACGCGAACGTCGTTGTAGTTCTTAACGCCGATACCACATTCCATGCCGTTACGGACTTCGTTGGCATCATCTTTGAAGCGGCGCAGGGATTCCAGCTCGCCTTCATAGATAACCACGTTGTCGCGCAGAACGCGGATTGGGTTGTGACGTTTGACCACGCCTTCGGTAACCATACAGCCTGCGATGGCACCAAACTTCGGTGATTTGAACACATCGCGAACTTCGGCCAGGCCGAGGATCTGCTGTTTCAGCTCCGGAGAAAGCATGCCGCTCATTGCCGCTTTAACTTCGTCGATCAGATGGTAGATGACGGAGTAGTAACGCAGATCCAGGCTTTCCGCTTCGATAACGCGACGAGCAGAGGCATCGGCACGAACGTTAAAGCCAACCAGGATAGCGTTAGAAGCCGCGGCAAGCGTAGCGTCAGTCTCAGTGATACCACCCACGCCAGAACCGATGATTTTAACTTTCACTTCATCAGTAGACAGTTTCAGCAGGGAATCGCTGATCGCTTCCACAGAACCCTGAACGTCGGCTTTCAGCACGATGTTCACTTCAGACACTTCGCCTTCGGTCATGTTGGCGAACATGTTTTCCAGTTTGGATTTCTGCTGACGAGCCAGTTTCACTTCGCGGAATTTACCCTGACGATACAGAGCAACTTCACGAGCTTTTTTCTCATCACGAACAACGGTAACTTCATCACCCGCAGCTGGAACACCGGAAAGACCGAGGATTTCAACCGGGATCGATGGACCTGCTTCAGTCACTTCGCGACCCAGTTCGTCACGCATTGCACGAACGCGGCCGTATTCGAAGCCACACAGCACGATGTCGCCTTTGTTCAGAGAACCTTCGCGAACCAGAACGGTTGCAACCGGACCACGACCTTTATCAAGGAAGGATTCGATAACCACGCCGCTTGCCATGCCGGTACGCATTGCTTTCAGCTCAAGAACTTCAGCCTGCAGCAGGATTGCGTCCAGCAGTTCATCGATGCCGGTGCCCGCTTTCGCGGATACGTGGATGAACTGGCTTTCGCCGCCCCACTCTTCCGGCATGATGCCGTACTGAGACAGCTCTTGCTTAACGCGATCCGGATCGGCTTCTGGCTTATCTATTTTGTTCACTGCAACGACTACCGGCACCTGCGCCGCTTTCGCGTGCTGGATGGCTTCGATAGTTTGTGGCATTACGCCATCGTCCGCTGCAACAACCAGAACTACGATATCCGTTGCCTGAGCACCACGAGCACGCATAGAAGTAAACGCTGCGTGGCCCGGAGTATCCAGGAAGGTGATCATGCCGTTGTCAGTTTCTACGTGGTAGGCACCGATATGCTGGGTAATACCACCCGCTTCGCCAGACGCCACTTTGGTGGAGCGAATGTAGTCGAGCAGAGAGGTTTTACCGTGGTCAACGTGACCCATAATGGTCACTACCGGCGCGCGAGACTCCGCCACTGCATCAGTGTCACGGTCGCTCATCAGCGCTTCTTCCAGCTCGTTTTCACGACGCAGGATAACTTTGTGGCCCATCTCTTCGGCAACCAGCTGTGCGGTTTCCTGATCGATGACCTGGTTAATGGTTGCCATGGCGCCCAGTTTCATCATCGCTTTGATGACCTGAGAGCCTTTAACAGCCATTTTGTTAGCCAGTTCAGCAACGGTCACTGTTTCGCCGATAACGACGTCACGGTTTACTGCCTGCGCAGGCTTATTGAAGCCCTGTTGCAGAGAGCTAGGTTTGCGTTTGCCTTTGCCACCGCGAACGGCTGCACGCGCTTCTTCACGGTCAGCTTTAGATTCGCCGTGTTTGCCGCCTTTCTTCTGGCGAGGTGCTTTGGTTGCCGTAGTACGAGCACGAGTGCGACCCGCTTCAACCTGGCGGTCGTTTTCGTCTTCAGCCTGGCGGGCATGTTCAGAAGTGGTTACGTGATAATCAGTTTTGTCGTCTTCCACTTTCTCTTCTTCCGTCCAGACGCCGGCGTTAGCTTCAGCCATTTTACGGGCTTCTTCCGCTACTCGACGGGCATCTTCTTCTAGTTTGCGACGGGCTTCTTCTTCCGCTTTACGCTTAAGCTCAGCAGCTTCTGCTTCGCGGCGGGCTTTGTCGGCCTGGGCGGTTTTCGTCATATCGTCAGATTGTTGATTGCTCACTTTGTCTTTTTCCGCAGCTTCACGTTTCGCTTTATCAGCGGCTTCACGCTTAGCTTTATCTTCAGCTTCACGCTTAGCTTTTTCTTGCGCCTGACGGTTGGCAGCTTCCTGCGCCTCACGTTGGGCTTGCTCTTCCGCTTCACGCTGCGCCTGTTCTTCCGCGGCGAGACGTTCAGCCTCTTGCGGATCACGTTTCACAAAGGTGCGCTTCTTGCGGACTTCGATTTGTACCGATTTACTTTTCCCACCGGTACCTGGAATGTTTAAAGTACTGCGCGTTTTGCGCTGTAATGTCAACTTGTCTGGTGCTGAACCGTGTTCACGGTTCAGGTGCGCCAGCAGGGTTTGCTTCTCTTGCGCGGAAACAGAATCATCAGCAGACTTCGGGATCCCTGCATCAGCAAATTGCTGTACCAGGCGGTCCACGGAGGTCTGAATCTCTGCGGCCAGCGCTTTTACGGTTACATCTGTCATGCTGTTCCTTCCTGCTACAGTTTATTACGCTTCGCCGCCAAACCAACAGATATTACGAGCTGCCATGATCAATTCACCGGCTTTCTCGTTGGTCAAACCTTCAATATCTGACAGGTCGTCGACACCTTGCTCAGCCAGATCTTCCAGCGAGCTCACACCACGCGCCGCCAGTTTAAAGGCCAGAGTGCGATCCATGCCTTCAAGATTCAGCAGATCATCCTGAGGTTTGTTGTCGCCGAGGCTCTCTTCCTGGGCAAGTGCCAGAGTGGTGAGGGCGTTTTTAGCGCGATCGCGTAATGCTTCCACTGTGTCTTCATCAAGGCCGTCGACTTCTAACAGCTCTTTCACCGGCACGTAAGCCAGTTCTTCAAGCGTTGAGAAACCTTCTTCAACCAACACGGTGGCGAAATCCTCGTCAATGTCGAGGTACTTGGTAAAGGTATCAATGGCTGCATGAGCTTCAGCCTGATGCTTAGCCTGCAGATCGTCAACGGTCATCACGTTGAGTTCCCAGCCGCTCAGTTGGGCTGCCAGACGCACGTTTTGACCGTTACGGCCAATCGCCTGCGCCAGATTGCCTGCCTCTACCGCGATATCCATCGTGTGTTTGTCTTCGTCAACCACAATGGAAGCCACATCAGCCGGGGCCATCGCGTTGATAACAAACTGCGCCGGGTTGTCATCCCACAGCACGATATCAATACGTTCGCCACCCAGCTCAGTGGAAACTGCCTGTACGCGCGCACCGCGCATACCGACACAAGCGCCAACGGGATCGATACGTTTGTCATTGGTCTTCACGGCGATTTTCGCACGGGAACCCGGATCGCGAGCCGCAGCTTTGATCTCAATGACTTCTTCGCCGATTTCTGGCACTTCGATACGGAACAGTTCAATCAGCATTTCCGGTTTGGAACGGCTAACGAACAGCTGTGCACCGCGAGCTTCAGGGCGTACAGCATAGAGCACACCGCGAATACGGTCGCCCGGGCGGAAGTTTTCACGCGGCAACATGTCTTCACGAATGATGACGGCTTCAGCGTTGTTACCCAGATCCAGGGAAATATTGTCGCGGTTAACTTTTTTCACCACGCCGGTGATGATCTCACCTTCGTGTTCACGGAACTGGTCAACAACCATTGCGCGTTCAGCTTCACGTACTTTTTGTACGATAACTTGCTTAGCCGTTTGCGTCGTAATACGGTCGAAAGTCACAGATTCAATCTGGTCTTCAACGTATTCGCCAACGTTCAGTTCAGGGTCTTCGAATTGAGCCGCATCAAGGGTGATTTCACGCGTCGGCTGCGTCACTTCTTCTACAATGACCCAGCGGCGGAAAGTGTCAAAGTCACCACTTTTACGATCGATGCTCACGCGAACATCAATTTCTTGCTCATATTTTTTCTTTGTCGCCGTTGCCAGCGCACTTTCCAGTGCTTCAAAAATCTTCTCGCGCGGGAGGGATTTCTCGTTGGAAACTGCTTCTACAACAGCCAAAATTTCTTTGTTCATCCTGGGTTTTCACCTCAATCCAAACTATTAAAAGTGGGGTACCAGGTTCGCTTTCTGGATGTTGCTCAGTGCGAACACTTCATCTTTGCCTTCCACCGTGACCGTGATCATCTCACCCTCAACGGCTTTAATAATACCCTGCCATTTGCGACGGTTTTGCACGGCCATACGCAACACAATGCTCACTTCTTCGCCAGTATAGCGAACGTAATGTTCGGCGGTGAACATTGGGCGATCGAGACCAGGTGAGGAAACTTCAAGGTTATAGGCCACAGTGATAGGATCTTCGACGTCCAGCACTGCACTGACCTGGTGACTGACATCAGCGCAATCATCAACATTGATGCCATCTTCACTATCAATATAGATGCGCAGCGTAGATTGGCGACCTCGAACGAATTCGATCCCCACCAGTTCGTAACCCAGTGCTTCCACGGGTGCTGTAATCATCTCTGTTAATTTTTGCTCTAATGTGGACAAGCCCACCCCCAAGACATAAAAAAAGGGCATATAGCCCAGTTATTCTGAAGTCAGATAACAAAAAACCCCGATAAATCGGGGCTTTATATAACTGAACCCTGTATGCCGCAATTGCGGCCCGGACACCGTCCAGAGAATTTTTTTCTAAATTCTTCGCGAGGCACCGAATGGCTCACAGTATATTTGAAAAAGAACTCTCAGGGAAAGTGGTTGCGGGGGCCGGATTTGAACCGACGACCTTCGGGTTATGAGCCCGACGAGCTACCAGGCTGCTCCACCCCGCGTCCGAAAACGTGGCAAATACTACGCCAGAATTGCAATAAATGCAAGAATTGCTGGGATTTGGTACCGAGGACGGGACTTGAACCCGTAAGCCCAATCGGGCACTACCACCTCAAGGTAGCGTGTCTACCAATTCCACCACCTCGGCACTTTGCGCACGGTAATCATTTCTTACCGTACAGAAGCTTACTGCTTATTACTGAGGGATATCGCTTGTCGGCTTGGTAGGTGCCGCTGGCGTCGTCTGCTCAGATTTCGCTGGCTGACTTAAATTATCCCACTCACTTCCTTTACTGGTTTTGTTGCTGTTGATATTACCCAGAGCCAGACTGATGATGAAGAACAGCGTTGCCAACACAGCAGTCATGCGGGTCATGAAGTTACCAGAACCACTTGAACCGAATAATGTTGCGGAAGCGCCTGCTCCGAAGGAGGCTCCCATATCAGCGCCTTTACCTTGCTGCAGCATGATAAGACCAACAAGGCCTAACGCTACAATAAGGAAAACTACCAAAAGAGCTTCGTACATAATCAACCTGTTCCTTGCGGGATTACCGCATACCAATTGCTTCAAACCAGTGAAGCGGGCAAGTTTGTGTTTACCCACTGAAGCGGGTGAGAATACTAACCAAAGCAGCAGTAGTGCGCAAGGGCAATTTATTCACATTGCGCTGATTGCAGAAAAAAACAGCAAAACACTATTTTTTGCTTACTTAACAGGCGGCAAGCGCCGCCTTTTTGCGCAATTCTACGGCTTATGCTTAGACAGCTTTAATCGCATCCGCAATGCGGTTGGCATACTCCGTCACCAGCACATCGTCTTCGCCTTCGACCATCACGCGAATTAATGGCTCGGTGCCGGATTTACGCAGCAGAACGCGGCCACGATTTCCCAGCGCCTCTTCCACTTCCGCTGTCACTTTCTTCACGCTTTCATGCTCAAGCGGATCGCCGCTGCCAGCCTTAAAGCGAATATTGACCAGGATTTGCGGGAACAGCTTCATGCCGCTGCACAGATCGTGCAGGCTCATATGGTTGCGAACCATAGCAGTAAGCACCTGCAAACCTGCAACGATACCGTCACCGGTGGTTGTCTTATCCAGCAGAATGATGTGCCCGGAGTTTTCCGCGCCAATTCTCCAGCCTTTTTCCTGAAGTTTCTCCAGCACATAGCGGTCGCCCACTTTTGCACGCGCAAACGGAATGCCCAGCTGTTTTAACGCCAGTTCAAGGCCCATATTGCTCATCAGCGTGCCCACTGCACCACCGCGAAGCTGGCCCTGACGCAGCCCTTCACGAGCGATGATATAGAGGATTTGGTCACCGTCGACTTTCAGGCCCTGGTGGTCAACCATAATCACGCGGTCGCCGTCGCCGTCGAACGCAATGCCAAGATCTGCTTTCTCAGCCAGGACGCGCTCTTGCAGCATACGCACGTCAGTTGCGCCGCACTTCTCATTGATGTTCACGCCGTCTGGTTCACAGCCGACCGTAATAACCTTCGCCCCCAGCTCACGCAGTACGTTCGGTGCGATGTGGTAGGTTGCCCCGTTGGCGCAGTCGACGACAATTTTCAAACCACCGAGGCTCAGCTCGTTCGGGAAGGTTCCTTTGCAGAACTCGATATAGCGACCGGCGGCATCAACGATGCGGCTGGCTTTACCCAGTTCGGCAGAATCAACGCAGGTGATCTCTTTTTCCATTTCGGCTTCGATAGCTTCTTCCACTTCATCAGGCAGTTTGGTGCCGTCGATAGAGAAGAATTTAATCCCGTTATCATAGAAAGGATTATGTGAGGCAGAGATAACAATACCGGCTTCAGCGCGGAAAGCGCGGGTCAGGTAGGCCACCGCAGGCGTTGGCATTGGCCCCGTGAATGAGGCGGATAGCCCGGCAGCGGCCAGACCGGCTTCCAGCGCAGACTCAAGCATATAGCCGGAAATACGCGTGTCTTTGCCGATAATGATTTTGCGAGAACCGTGGCGGGCCAATACCTTGCCCGCCGCCCAGCCCAGCTTCAGAACAAAATCAGGCGTGATTGGGCTATCGCCCACGCGACCACGAATGCCATCGGTGCCAAAATATTTACGGTTACTCATAGCGTTTCTTTTCCTTCGCTGAAAGTGTGGCTTCGACCACGCGCATAGCTTCTACGGTTTCTTTCACGTCGTGAACCCGAATGATGTGAGCCCCCTGCATTGCCGCAATGACGGCGCATGCCAGGCTGCCGCTCAGGCGCTGATCGGGCCCGACGTTTAGCAGTTGGCCAACCATGGTTTTACGCGACATCCCAACCAGCAGCGGCAAGCCAAAGTGATGGAATTCTGAAAGTCGGGCAAGAAGTTGGTAATTATGGCCAAGATTTTTACCGAAACCGAAGCCCGGGTCGAGCAACAATTTTTCTTTTGCGATGCCAGCCGCTTCGCAACGAGCGATATGCTCAATAAAGAAACGATTAACGTCTTCATACACATCCGAGTATTGCGGGGCCTGCTGCATATTTTTAGGATTGCCCTGCATATGCATCAGACAAACCGGCAGCCCGGTCTCAGCCGCTGCCTGCAAAGCGCCAGGCTCGGTAAGAGAACGAATGTCGTTAATAATATGCACCCCAACCCGCGCGGACTCGCGAATAACTTCTGCTTTAGAAGTATCGACGGAGATCCAAACCTCAAAACGCTGGGCGATGGCTTCTACCACGGGAATCACTCTTGCCAGTTCATCTTCAACGCTGACTTCCGCCGCGCCTGGGCGCGTAGATTCACCGCCAATATCAATGATTGTCGCTCCGGCATTAATCATCGCGTTGGCATGCTTCACCGCCTCTACCAGCGAATTATGCTGTCCACCGTCGGAAAACGAATCCGGTGTAACATTCAGGATCCCCATGACATGAGGATGGGAAAGATCGAGCGTGCTGCCCTGAGCGGTGAGTTTCATCAAAATTCCCTTACTAAGAAGTCGGTTGAGACAAAAACAAAAACCCCGGGACTCAGCCCGGGGTTTAGATTACTTACAGCAAAAACATCTGTCGAACTCGGCTTACTTATCGCCCAACTGTTCTGACATGGTATTACCAGGATTCGGCGTGCGCGGTTCATCGACCGGACGCGGTGCACGTGGAGTACCGTTGTTGTCAGAATTGTTGTTGCCGTTGTTTGATTCTTCCCAGCCCGCTGGCGGACGCACATCGCGGCGAGCCATCAGGTCATCAATCTGCGGCGCATCGATGGTTTCATACTTCATCAGTGCGTCTTTCATGGTGTGAAGAATATCCATGTTCTCATTCAGGAGCTGGCGAGCGCGAGCGTAGTTACGCTCAATCAGCAGCTTCACTTCCTGATCGATGATACGAGCCGTTTCATCGGACATGTGTTTTGCTTTCGCAACGGAGCGGCCCAGGAACACTTCACCTTCTTCTTCCGCATACAGCAACGGACCAAGTTTCTCGGAAAAGCCCCACTGAGTAACCATGTTACGAGCGATGGAGGTCGCGACTTTAATGTCGTTAGACGCACCGGTCGAAACGTGTTCTGCACCGTAGATAATCTCTTCAGCCAGACGACCGCCGTACAGCGTTGAAATCTGACTTTCCAGCTTCTGACGGCTGGCGCTGATGGCATCACCTTCCGGAAGGAAGAATGTTACGCCCAGCGCGCGACCACGTGGAATAATCGTCACTTTATGAACCGGATCGTGCTCCGGAACCAGACGACCGATAATGGCGTGGCCGGCTTCGTGATAAGCGGTGGATTCTTTCTGCGCTTCCGTCATCACCATGGAGCGACGTTCCGCACCCATCATAATTTTGTCTTTCGCTTTTTCGAACTCAACCATTGAAACGACACGTTTGTTGCCACGGGCAGCGAACAGTGCAGCTTCGTTCACGAGGTTTGCCAGATCCGCACCGGAGAAGCCAGGCGTACCGCGGGCAATGATTGCCGCATCAATGTCTGGTGACAATGGCACGCGGCGCATATGCACCTTAAGGATTTGTTCACGGCCACGAACATCCGGCAGACCAACAACAACCTGACGGTCAAAACGACCAGGACGCAGCAACGCCGGGTCAAGTACGTCTGGACGGTTAGTCGCGGCGATAACGATGATACCTTCGTTACCTTCAAAGCCATCCATCTCAACCAGCATCTGGTTCAGCGTCTGTTCACGTTCGTCGTGACCACCGCCTAAACCTGCGCCACGCTGGCGGCCGACGGCGTCGATTTCATCAATAAAGATGATGCACGGTGCCGCTTTCTTCGCCTGTTCAAACATATCACGCACGCGAGATGCGCCCACGCCCACGAACATTTCTACGAAGTCAGAACCGGAAATAGTGAAGAAAGGTACTTTCGCTTCGCCTGCAATCGCTTTCGCAAGCAGGGTTTTACCGGTACCCGGAGGGCCAACCATCAGCACGCCTTTCGGGATTTTACCGCCCAGCTTCTGGAAGCGGCTCGGTTCACGAAGATACTCAACCAGTTCAGCAACCTCTTCTTTTGCTTCATCACAGCCTGCGACGTCAGCAAAAGTGGTTTTGATTTGATCTTCGGTGAGCATACGCGCCTTGCTCTTACCGAACGACATGGCACCTTTGCCACCGCCGCCCTGCATTTGGCGCATAAAGAAGATCCAGACCCCAATCAGCAGCAGCATTGGGAACCAGGAAATGAAGATGGAAGCCAGCAGGCTTGGCTCTTCAGGCGGTTCACCCACAACTTTAACGTTCTTGGTCAGCAGATTATCAAGCAGCTTAGGATCGTTAACGGGGATGTAAGTCGTGTATCGGTTACTATCTTTCTTGGTAACGTTGATTTCACGTCCATTGATACGCGCTTCGCGAACCTGGTCCTGATTAACTTCAGACAGGAAAGTGGAATAATCCACCCTACGGCCGTTTGACTCGCTGGGCCCAAAGCTCTGGAACACAGACATCAGCACAACCGCGATGACCAGCCAGAGTATTAGGTTTTTCGCCATGTCACTCAAGGGATTAACCTCATATTACAACTGTGTTAACAAACAGCGTCAGGGTACTATACTTTGCGCCCGGTCGCTACAATGTACACTTCACGTGAGCGGGCACGAGAAGAGTCCGGCTTACGAACTTTAACGGTCGTAAACAGGGAGCGAATTTCCCGCAGGTATTCATCGAAACCTTCGCCCTGAAACACTTTCACTAGAAAATTACCGCCTGGCGCCAGAACGTCACGGCACATTTCCAGTGCCAGTTCTACTAAATACATAGCGCGAGGAATATCAACTGCCGGTGTCCCGCTCATGTTTGGTGCCATGTCGGACATGACAACCTGCACTTTACTTTCACCAACACGATCCAGCAGAGCCTTAACGACTAATTCATCACGAAAATCGCCCTGAAGGAAGTCCACACCAACGATTGGATCCATAGGTAAAAGATCGCAAGCGATGACTCGCCCCTGATTCCCGATTTGTGTCACAACGTACTGTGACCAGCCTCCGGGAGCAGCACCAAGATCGACAACCGTCATTCCTGGTTTAAAAAGTTTGTCACTTTGCTGTATTTCATCAAGTTTAAACCAGGCACGGGAACGCAACCCCTTTTTCTGTGCCTGAAGGACATATTTATCGCTAAAGTGTTCCTGCAGCCAGCGACTGGAGCTGGCAGAACGCTTTTTACCTGTCATCTCAATTTCCAACTTTGTTCATCGTGAGTGGCAGACTGTTAAAAAATCAGCACAGCCGATTTGGCGATACACTGGAGATGGCGGTAGAATGAACCGTTTTCAATCCCAACGTAAGCAAATAATACGATGAATCTGAGTACTAAACAAAAACAGCACCTGAAAGGTCTTGCTCATCCACTCAAGCCAGTAGTCATGCTTGGCAATAATGGTTTGACCGAAGGGGTACTGGCCGAGATTGAACAAGCACTTGAGCACCATGAGTTAATCAAGGTCAAAGTCGCAACGGAAGATCGCGAAACAAAAACCTTGATAGTGGATGCCATTGTGCGGGAAACCGGCGCCTGTAACGTACAGGTCATCGGTAAAACGCTGGTGCTATATCGCCCTTCTAAAGAGCGCAAGATTTCTCTGCCGAAGTAAGCGCAGAGTGTGCAAAATGCCACGCTCTGTTAGTTGATAAAAGGCCGCTATGCGGCCTTTTTCCTTTCTTTACAATACGCAACGCCCGCAATGAGCGTAGCAGATATTATAAATATTCTACTTTCTGGATTTCGAACTCGACGTCGCCGCCTGGCGTGCGGATGACCACCACATCGTCCTCTTCTTTACCCACCAGACCACGGGCAATCGGCGAATTTACAGAAATAAGATTCTGTTTAAAATCAGCCTCATCGTCACCCACAATGCGGTAAGTTTGCTCTTCATCCGTATCCAGATTCAGCACGGTCACCGTTGAACCGAAAATTACGCGCCCCGTCTTCGGCATTTTGGTGACATCGATAATCTGAGCGTTTGACAGCTTGGCTTCGATATCCTGAATTCGGCCTTCACAAAAACCCTGCTGCTCACGCGCGGCGTGATATTCAGCATTTTCTTTTAAATCACCATGCTCGCGGGCTTCCGCAATGGCAGCAATGATTTGCGGGCGACGAACGGACTTCAGATGGTCCAGCTCTTCACGTAAATTGTCTGCGCCGCGTAAGGTCATCGGAATAGGTTGCATTTGTTATACCTCTTAAAAACTGTCCTGTTCAGCGCTGCTTTTGCCGCAACGGCTGACTTAAGAGCCTGGCCGGGGGGATTTCCCTGGCAACAAATAAAAGAAAACCGACCCGGAGATAGGACCCCAGGCCAGGAACGATTTCAAATTGACACGTATTTTACCCTGGAGTTCCCCGAGGGTCATCGTTTACTTTCCACCGCGATGCACCGTAGTATGGCTGCACGTTTCCAGGTCGTTACCGCGAGATTATGCGATTTTTTAGATTTGTCATTGGATTGACCAGTGCAGTGGTATTGAACGTTCAGGCCGCCAACGTTGAAGAGTACACCTCTCAACTTCCTGCGGGAGCCAATCTGGCGCTGATGGTGCAGAAGGTCGGTGCTCCGGCGCCTTCGATTGACTTCCACAGTCAGCAGATGGCGCTGCCTGCCAGTACGCAAAAAGTGATTACGGCGCTGGCGGCCCTGCTGCAGCTTGGCCCTGATTTTCGCTTTACCACCACCCTCGAAAGCCATGCCCAGATCGGCGACGGTGTGCTAAACGGCGACCTTGTGGCGCGATTCGGCGGCGATCCTACGCTAAAACGCCAGGATATTCGCAATATGGTCGCGGTGCTGAAGAAGTCTGGCGTCCAGCGAATTCAGGGCAACGTCCTGATAGACACCTCGGTTTTCGCCAGCCATGATAAAGCGCCCGGCTGGCCGTGGAACGACATGACCCAGTGCTTCAGCGCGCCTCCCGCAGCCGCCATTGTCGACCGCAACTGTTTCTCTATTTCGCTGTACAGCGCCCCCAAACCTGACGATTTGGCCTTTGTTCGCATTGCTTCCTATTACCCGGTGATCGTGAACAGCCAGGTCAGAACGCTCGCGAAAGGCTCGCCAGATGCTCAATATTGCGAACTGGACGCTGTACCGGGCGATCTTAACCGCTTTACGCTTACCGGATGCCTGACTCAGCGGGCAGATCCGCTGCCGCTAGCCTTCGCCATTCAGGATGGAGCCAGTTACGCAGGGGCAATCCTCAAAGCTGAGCTAAAAGAAGCCGGCATCACCTACAGCGGCACGCTCCTGCGCCAGACGCAGGTGAATACGCCGGGTACGGTCATCGCCAGTAAAGAATCCGCCCCGCTGCACGATCTGCTGAAAATCATGCTCAAAAAATCGGACAACATGATTGCCGATACCGTTTTTCGCACTATCGGTCACAACCGATTCGGCGTGCCGGGCACCTGGCGCGCAGGGGCAGATGCGGTCCGCCAAATCCTCAGCCAAAAGGCCGGCGTTAATTTAGGTAACACAATTGTGGTGGACGGCTCCGGCTTATCCCGCCATAACTTGATTTCGCCTGCCACCATGATGCAGGTGCTGCAATACATTGCGCAGAATGACAGCCAGCTAAACTTTATCTCAATGCTGCCGCTCGCGGGCTACGACGGCTCACTTCAGTATCGGGCCGGTCTCCATCAGGCCGGCGTTGATGGCAAAGTGTCAGCAAAAACAGGCTCCCTGCAGGGCGTTTATAACCTGGCTGGATTCATTACCACCGCCAGCGGTCAGAGAATGGCCTTCGTGCAATATTTATCCGGCTACGCCGTAGAGCCTGCCGATCAACGCAACCGTCGTATCCCATTAGTGCACTTCGAAAGTCGACTCTATAAGGATATCTACCAGAATAACTAAGCCATGAAACTGCTGATTGTTGAAGACGATTTACTGCTCCAGGAAGGTCTGGCACAGGCGCTGGCGCAGGACGGCTATGCCCTTGATTGTGCCGCAACCGCCGCCGAGGCCGATGCGTTAATACAAAGCGGCGAATATAGCCTGGTTATTCTGGATCTCGGCCTGCCGGATAAAGACGGCGCGACTTTGCTAACTCAGTGGCGCCGCCGCGGGGTGAGCAATCCCGTGCTGATCCTCACGGCCCGCGACGCGCTTGAAGATCGGGTGAAAGGCCTGGATTCCGGCGCGGACGATTATCTGGTTAAACCCTTCGCGCTGGCAGAACTTCAGGCCCGCGCGAGGGCGTTAATCCGCCGCTATCAGGGCCACAGCGACAACCTTTTGCAGCAGGATGACCTGACATTGAATCTGCAAACTCAACAGGTTTTGCTCCAGGAGCAGCCGCTGGAGATCACCCCCAAAGAATTCGCCCTGCTCACTCGATTAATGATGCGTATCGGCCAGACCGTGCATCGTGAAACCCTGCAGCAGGATATTTACAGCTGGCAGGACGATCCAGGTTCCAACACCCTTGAGGTACACATCCATAACCTGCGCCGCAAATTAGGCAAGGACAGGATCAAAACGGTTCGCGGCGTTGGCTACCGCCTGGAAAGCCGAACATGAACAGCATGCGTCGGCGGTTGATGATCCTGCTTGCGTTAATTCTTCTGTTCTTCCAGCTGATCAGCGTCCTGTGGCTCTGGCACGAGAGCCGGGAACAAATCAGCTTTCTGGTCAGCGAAACGCTGTCGGCCAAAACGCGCAACCAGCACGTCGAGAAAGAGATCCGTGAGGCTATAGCTTCGCTGCTGGTGCCATCGCTGGTCATGATTGGCTTTACGCTGTTCTTCTCTTTCTGGGCCATCACCTGGATTACGCGTCCTTTGAACCGCCTGCGTACAAGCCTGGCTAACCGCTCTGCGGATAACCTCTCGCCGCTGCCGATGTATTCGGACATGGAAGAGATGGTGGCCGTGACCACTTCGTTAAACCAGCTTCTGGGCCGCCTGGACCATACTATCCAGCAGGAACGCCTGTTTACCGCCGATGCCGCCCACGAACTGCGCACGCCTCTGGCAGGCCTGCGGCTGCATCTTGAGCTGATGGCAAACTCAGGAAATCCGCAGGCGCCCATGCTGCTGGAAAGAATCGATCGGCTAATGCACACCATCGAACAGCTGTTGATGCTTTCCCGAGCCGGCCAGGCGCTGGCAAGCGGTCATTACATTACCCTGAGCTGGACTCGGGATATCATTGCCCCGCTGAAGATGGAAATGGACGAAATGATGGCGCTGCGCCAGCAGTCCATTGAATGGCCGTTGACCAGCGAGGATTCCGTTCAGGGCGATCCCGTTCTGCTGCGCCTGATGCTTCGCAACCTGCTGGAGAATGCCTCGAGGTACAGTCCTGAAGGCAGCGTGATTACGGTTTCACTCGCGCCGCAGGAGTCAGGCACAAAGTTGATGGTATCGGATCAGGGGCCCGGTATTGACGAAAAGCATCGGGAAACGCTCACCGAACCTTTCCGCCGCATGGATCAGCGCTACGGCGGCAGCGGGCTCGGTTTAAACATCGTCCTGCGAATCGTTCAGCTGCACCACGGAAAACTTTCGCTCGATAACCGCAGCGAATGCAGCGGCCTGAACGCCTGCTGCTGGCTACCCACTCAAATCCAATAAAAAAGGGCCGGAATATCCGGCCCTTTTCACTGTTCTGATTACTTCTGATAAATGATTTCGACACCTTCGTCGTCGTCTTCATCCCAGTCGTCATCCCAGTCATCGTCTTCTTCGGCTTCCGCCGCGTCGAGCTGCTGCTGATGATAATCATCCCACATAAACTCAACTTTCTCAGGTGCCACCGGCACAATCTCGCTGACTTTAGGGTTAGCGATGATGAAGTCCATGACATCCCAGCACAGCGCGTTGACGCCTTCACGATTGACCGCGGAGATAAGGTAGAACTTATCTTCCCAGCCCATCGCGGTAGCAATTTCTTTGGCGCGCGCTTCGGCTTCTTCTTTGTCCATCAGATCGACTTTGTTAAAGACCAGCCAGCGCGGCTTCTCTGCCAGTTTAGCGCTGTATTTCTCCAGCTCGCCGATGATAATGCGGGCATTCTCAACCGGGTCGGATTCGTCAATCGGCGCAATATCCACAAGGTGAAGCAGCACGCGGCAACGCTCAAGGTGCTTAAGGAAGCGAATCCCCAAACCTGCGCCATCTGCAGCACCTTCAATCAGGCCTGGAATATCGGCCACGACGAAGCTTTTCTCGTTATCCATGCGCACTACGCCAAGGCTTGGCACCAGCGTAGTAAACGGATAATCGGCAACTTTTGGCTTAGCCGCAGAGACAGAACGAATAAACGTAGATTTACCCGCGTTCGGCAGACCCAGCATGCCCACGTCGGCCAGCAGCATCAGCTCAAGCTGCAGGTCGCGTTTCTCGCCCGGCGTACCCATCGTTTTCTGACGCGGGGTACGGTTCACGGAGGATTTAAAGCGGGTGTTGCCCAGGCCGTGCCAGCCGCCTTTGGCGACCATCAGCTTTTGACCGTGCTGGGTCATATCACCCATCGTCTCGCCGGTGCCCTGATCGATAACGCGCGTGCCTACCGGGACTTTAACCGTGATGTCCTTACCACGTTTACCGGTACAGTCGCGGCTCTGGCCGTTCTGCCCACGCTCAGCGCGGAAAGACTTTTCAAAGCGGTAATCGATCAGCGTATTCAGGTTCTCATCGGCTTCCAGCCAGACGTCGCCGCCGTCACCGCCGTCACCGCCGTCCGGACCACCCCTTGGGATATATTTTTCTCGACGGAAGCTAACGCAGCCGTTACCGCCATCACCCGCTACGACCAGGATCGTTGCTTCATCAACAAACTTCATTTCACTTCTCCGTAAATCATTCGCCCGAACGTTGTACTGGAATGACAGCTTCGGTTTTGTGCCAGCGTCCCCAAAGACGGTGACCAATGGCGGAATACATTGCGCCCGCAACCACGATAAACGCGCCGAGATAACCGACGAGGTTAAGCAACGGCATGGCGAAGAAATCGGGCCAGGCTAACGCTAATAAATCTGAAAAAAGCAGGGTAAACAAAGGCGTCAGCGTAATAATGGCGCTGACCTGCGCCGCCTGCCACCGCGCCATGGCTTCTGCCAGCGCTCCATAGCCCACCAGGGTATTCAGGCCGCAGAAAATCAAACATGCCAGCTGCCAGCCGCTAAGCTGGAAAACCATATTTAGCTGTGCCAATGGCAGCAGGGCAATAGTACATAAAGTGTACAGCAAGAAGAGGATCTGTTGCGAGGCCAGACGGCGTAATAATACCTTCTGCGCCACGCCATAGGAGACCCACACTGTCGCCGCCAGAACGCCAAAAATAACCCCAAGGGTGTAATCTGTCAGGCGGGTAAAAATCTCGATCAGGCTGGTGTTAAAGAACATCACCAGGCCGCAAAGCAACATAATGGCCCCAACCACCTGCGTACCGCGCATTTTTTCTTTCAGCACGACCACGCTTGCCACCATCATCCCTACGGGAGACAGCTGGCCAATCACCTGAGAAGCCGTTGGGCTCAGGTATTGCAGAGAAGAACTAAACAGCAAGAAGTTACCAAACAGACCGCCGGTGGCAATGGCCAGCAAAACCAGCCAGCGCGGCTTGCGGAAAATATGCAGCGGCGGAAGCTTACCGCGTATCGCCAGGATCGACCCCAGACCGATACTTGCCATAAGAAAACGGTAGAAAACCACCGTGGGTGGTTCCATCACCGTCAGCACCTGCTTCATTGCTATCGGCAAGGCTCCCCAGCAAACAGCCGTGGTGAGCGCCAATAAAATGCCAATACCCGCCTGCTGTTTCATACTGAAGTTCTCTGGTACTTCATGAGTTTACCGGCCGCAGAATGTAAAAAGCCCCGCAACGTGTTGCGGGGCTTCAATCCGTTACCGGGACGCGAAAAACTTATTCAGCAACGATGCTGATGAACTTACGGTTTTTCGGGCCTTTAACTTCGAACTTAACTTTACCGTCAGTCAAAGCGAACAGAGTGTGATCTTTGCCGCAACCTACGTTGCTGCCAGCGTGGAATTTAGTACCACGTTGACGAACGATAATGCTGCCAGCCAGAACTGCTTCACCGCCGAAACGTTTTACGCCCAGACGTTTAGCTTCGGAATCGCGACCGTTACGAGTTGAGCCGCCAGCCTTTTTATGTGCCATTTAATCTGCTCCTCTGTATTAAGCGCTGATGCCAGTGATTTTAACATCAGTGAACCACTGACGATGGCCTTGCTGCTTACGATAGTGTTTACGACGACGAAACTTAACAATCTTAATTTTCTCGCCACGACCGTGAGCAACAACTTCAGCTTTGATAACGCCGCCATCAACGAAAGGAACGCCGATTTTGACTTCTTCACCGTTAGCGATCATCAGAACTTCAGCGAACTCAACAGTTTCGCCAGTTGCGATGTCCAGCTTTTCCAGGCGAACGGTCTGACCTTCGCTTACTCGGTGTTGTTTACCACCACTTTGGAAAACCGCGTACATATAAAACTCCGCTTTCCGCACACACCTTACATTGGTTTCAGGTGGCGCTATAAATATTCACAATAGGGCGCGAATATTACGCAAACGTGGAGCATTTGACAAGCCCGATTGTGCATACGCGTAGAAAAAAAACCCAACGTCACAGACAACGTTTATCTGCCTCGTTTTTTCAGTACAATCTGTACTACATTATCCTCCTCTACCTCCACGTTATTGCATAACAACACGTGGTAAACAGGACTGTAAGCCAGACTTTTGCGATGAATTTAGAAAAAATTAATGAGTTAACCGCGCAAGATATGGCGGGTGTCAACGCGGTCATCCTTGAACAGCTGAATTCAGATGTCCAATTGATCAACCAGTTAGGCTATTACATCGTGAGCGGCGGCGGGAAACGCATTCGCCCGATGATCGCTGTACTTGCCGCACGTGCGCTGGGCTATCAGGGCAACGCTCACGTCAATATTGCGGCACTGATCGAATTTATTCATACCGCTACCCTGCTTCATGACGACGTCGTGGACGAATCGGACATGCGTCGCGGTAAAGCAACCGCCAATGCGGCTTTCGGCAACGCGGCAAGCGTGCTGGTCGGCGACTTCATTTATACCCGAGCCTTCCAGATGATGACGAAGCTCGGCTCGCTGAAAGTCCTGGAAGTGATGTCCGAAGCGGTCAACGTCATTGCTGAAGGTGAAGTCCTCCAACTGATGAACTGCAACGACCCGGACATCACCGAAGAAAGCTACATGCGCGTCATTTACAGCAAAACGGCCCGTCTGTTCGAAGCAGCATCGCAGTGCTCGGGCATTCTTGCCGATGCAACCGCTGAGCAAGAGCAAGGCCTGCAGGATTATGGCCGCTATCTGGGCACCGCTTTCCAGCTGATTGACGACCTTCTCGACTACAGTTCCGACGGCCAAACGCTGGGCAAAAACGTAGGGGATGACCTGAACGAAGGCAAACCAACGCTACCTCTTTTGCATGCCATGCGAAACGGCACGCCAGACCAGGCACAGATGATTCGTGGCGCTATTGAGCAGGGCAACGGCCGCCATCTTCTGCAGCCGGTTCTCGACGCCATGGCCGCCTGCGGCTCGCTGGAATGGACACGAGCGCGTGCAGAGCAAGAGGCCGACAAAGCCATTGAGGCCCTCGCCGTGCTTCCCCCGGGCGAACATAAAGAAGCTTTAATCGCGCTGGCTCATATGGCCGTACAGCGCGACCGATAACTCGCTTTGCGCGCAAATTCATCGCGCGCAAAGTTTCCAATAAATCAAATTACCAACACCGAACAGAGCTAATCCTACCCACAATCTACCCGTTACATCCTTGTTTCATACCACTTTGTGTAATAAAACACATTTCTAAACATTCTCGCCAATTACTGGAATCTTTTGAATTATTTCATGCTATAAACTCCAGATAAAATCAACACACACCAGGAATCAAAGCGGTAGTAGGGAGAAATAATGGATAACAAACAGGCTGACTGGCACCCTGCCGATATCGTTGCAGGATTGCGAAAAAGAGGAACATCTCTGGCGGCAGAATCACGTAAAGCAGGGCTTAATTCATCCACGCTGGCCAACGCCCTTACCCGGCCATGGCCCAAAGGAGAACTGATAATTGCACAGGCGATGGATATCCCGGCATGGGTCATCTGGCCTTCGCGCTATTACGATCCCGTCACAAACGAGCTGATCGACCGCTCGCTGCTGATGCGCAAAAAGTAGCGACCGACAGAAAGCAAAAACCCCGCCGAGGCGGGGTTTTCTTAATGGTTGAAGCTGACCGATAAGCCGCGTTCTTTTGAGAATAGCGTCGTGGGCAGTCATTCATCTTTCTTGCTGACTCTAAAAGCAAAAACCCCGCCTAAGCGGGGTTTTCTTAATAGTTGAAGCTGACCGATAAGCCGCGTTCTTTTGAGAATAGCGTCGTGGGCAGTCATTCATCTTTCTTGCTGACTCTAAAAGCAAAAACCCCGCCTAAGCGGGGTTTTCTTAATAGTTGAAGCTGACCGATAAGCCGGGTTCTGTCGTGGACAGTCATTCATCTAGGCCAGCAATCGCTCACTGGCTCAAGCAGCCTACCCGGGTTCAGTACGGGCCGTACCTTGTGAACCCCTATTTGGCCTTGCTCCGGGTGGA
>DASYFN010000055.1:0-14884 GCA_036498385.1 Klebsiella sp. | reverse complement strand
ACCAGGAGGAAAGTAATCAGCGCCATTTTCTCGACTTTACGATAGCGCACCCAGCTGTAAATCAGCACGATGGCGGTAGCGATAATCAGCGCGGTCGTCGCGGCGTAGATATCATAAAGCTTGTAGAATGCGAAGAAGACTACCAGCGGTAAAAAATCCAGAAACTGCTTCATACATCGATTCCGTCGTTCAGGTTGGGAAAGGGAGAGCCCGCCCGGATTAAGTTAGTTACGAATTAGCATATACAAGCGGAATAAATAGATCAGCAACAGGGCAGAAATCAGATTACTGAGGGTATTTATTACCACCGCGCCAACGTTTGGCGTCAGTACCGCGAAGCGGGATGCAAACAGCAGCAACAGGATCTTCGCCAGCAGCCAACTGATAATTGCCGGGGCCACCAGACGCATGTTAGCCCAGGCCAGGCGCATACTGCTACGCATGGCGCTGAAAATGCTGATTTTATCCTGCACCAGCATAACCGGCGCGAAAGAGAGCACGATAGCCAGCAGGACGCCCGGCACCACTACCAGCATTATTCCCATCTGCACAACAAACGTCGTCAGCAGGATCAGCAGCAGCAGCTTTGGCAGTACTGGCGCGGAAGCGCCAATTGCACGTAGGGCGCTGACCCGCTGACCGGCGGAGATCATCTGAATCATCAGCAAAACGCCGCCGACAAGAATGGCGTTGCCCACCAGACCTGAGAAGGTGGAGGCTACGGACGCACGCAGCAGGATTTGCTGCTGCTCCGGCGTCATGCTCTGAACCAGATCGAACAGTCCACCGCTTCCCGCCAGGCTATCGCCCTGAGCCAATATCGATAGCTGCTCTTCACTGGGTGAAAAGGCATGACCGAGTACTACCGTAATGAATGCGCATAACAGTGCAATCAGCAAGATAGTAACGAACTGATTGCGGAAAAAGTTTCCGGTGTCACGGTAGACGGACTTCGCCGTGATAGACATGCATTCTCCTTGAGTATTGCTGGTGTTAACTAACCGGCGATTGTACCGCAAATCGCGGCTGGGTAGCAGTCTCTGCTGCTGCGCGCTAAGTATATCTTTGTAAATAGAAGAGGAAATCAGCGAAGTACTATTCTGAGATCCACAAAAGAAGAAAGTTGATGTGATGTGTTTATCGCTGATTGTATTAGGAAAGTGAAAATTAATCTGGATCAATAAATGTTAAATTTACTGACTTAATGTGATCTATGTTGGATCAAACCTACTTTATTGTAGGTATATTCTTGCGCTGAATAACCATAATGAGGAAGTGGGTATGAAAAAGTTAGCAGCGGCGGTTGTTATTCTGAGTAGTCTTTCTGGTGGTAGCGTCTGGGCGCATGAAGCTGGTGAATTTTTTATTCGCGCAGGTTCGGCAACGGTCAGACCGACCGAAGGGGCGGACGGTACGTTAGGCAGTCTGGGCTTTAACGTTAGCAATAATACGCAACTGGGTCTGACATTTACCTATATGGCAACGGATAATATCGGTGTTGAGCTGCTTGCTGCCACGCCGTTCCGCCATAAAGTCGGGACGGCAGCAACCGGCAATATTGCTACCGTTCACCATTTACCACCGACGCTAATGGCGCAGTGGTACTTTGGCGATTCCAGTAGCAAACTGCGTCCGTACATTGGCGCGGGTATCAACTACACGACTTTCTTTGACGAAAGCGTGAACGATACGGGTAAAAAAACGGGCGTATCTGACCTGAGCCTGAAAGACTCCTGGGGAGCGGCAGGACAGGTGGGGATGGACTATCTGATTAATCGCGACTGGTTGATTAACATGTCGGTGTGGTACATGGATATCGATACTAAGGCGAACTACAAGCTGGGCGGCGTTAAGCAACACGACGATATCCGTCTGGATCCGTGGGTGTTTATGTTCTCTGCGGGATACCGGTTCTAAACTTTTCAGTAAAGCTGGTCGAAATGACCAGCCTCAGACTGCTGGCGAACCCCACTTTTTACGTGGGGTTCTGCTTTTGTAGCGGCCGAAGGTCGCGATCGCGATATTTTCCCTTCCCCCCCCCCCGCCTTTGTTGTTGACGACCTGTACCTTATTGTCACCGGTCTCAGGGTCGCTTTATAGACTCTGGAAAAGCAGTAAAATAGCGCCAGCAGCGCCATCTTCTTCATATTCTACGCTGTGGCTGCCAGCAGACATGACATCTTACTGTTAAACGTTCGTCTGTGGTTTACATTAAAATATAAAAACAATTAATTTCTGACAATGGAACATATTTTACTCAACCTTTACCTTGTCACTCATGTTATTAATGTGGCATAGCAGAGATTTAAACTGAAAAACCAGAACAGAATAACTTCTGATCAAATGGAGTCGGTTATGAGAAAAATAACACGTCTGGGGATCGCTACGTTTATGATTGCCAGTTTAATTTATTTAATTCCACAATGGGATGTTCTGCTGGCGATGCATGGGAATGTGTGGCCGTTACGCAAAGAGTTTATCCTTTTTAGCGGCGTGGTGGCATGGATGTTTATGACACTGGCGATGGTGTTGTCGTTGCGCCTTCCCGCGCTGGAAGTCGCGACAGACGGTCTGGATAAAGGTTTTATTCTGCATAAATGGTCAGGTATCATTGCTCTGACGACTGGTATAATGCATTGGATGATGGAGATTATTCCCAAATGGTTAGCGCAACAGGGCTGGATTACCCCGCCGCTGAAAGCCAGGCGTATGGCTGACAGCGCACAGGAGTGGCCCATCGAACTGGCTTCCGTGAGCCAGACGATTGCGGAATGGGCAATATATATTCTGATTATTTTATGCATTATCTCGTTAGCAAAAAAAATACCGTATGATTTATTCCGGTATGTTCATAAAATATTTCCCCTGGTATATTTATCTATCACTTTCCATGCATTAACGGTGCTGGCTAAAACAACATGGTGGTCAACGCCCTCGTCCTGGATAATTGTTATTGTGGCTACCATTGGTACTGTTTCGGCTTTTATGTCTCTTTTTCAGCTCATTGGGAAAAAACGAAAAATACCCGTGACGGTGACTCGGGCCGAACGCCATGGCGATATCATAGATATTACTTTGCAGGCACAAAAAGCGTTGCATTATCGCTCCGGGCAGTTTGCTTTTGTCCGTTTCGGGAATTATCCGGAACCACACCCTTATACTATTACCTCATCCCCGGACGATCCTTTGACCCTGCGTTTTGTGATTAAGGCACTGGGAGATGATACCCGGCATCTGGTTGATACGCTGAGCCCGGGAGTCAAAGGAGAAGTGGAGGGTCCGTATGGATGTTTTGATTTCGAACGCACGTTCGAACGGCAGATCTGGGTCGCTGGCGGCATTGGTATCACGCCATTTATCTCCCGCCTGACAGCGCTGGCGAAACAGGGTGGAACGGTGACACCCATCGATTTCTGGTACTGCGGACGGCAGGAAGAACCCAAAGGGTTAACCGCGCTGTGCCAGGAAGCGAAAGTGCGACTGCATACTATCAACACCCGTCACCAGGATCGTCTCAGCAGCGAGACACTGTTGCAGACAATGTCGCCAGAAGAAAAAGTGGGCGTCTGGTTTTGCGGTCCGGCCTCTTTTGGTCGCGCGCTTCACCGTGACATGAAAAAGAGATCTGTTCCATTTCAGTACGATAACTTTTCACTGCGTTGAAGGTAAGCGCATAAAAATACAGCCCCTTGACGGGGCAGACAGACTGCTGACAAAGTCACTGGTCGTGAGGTCGGGACTTTGTCAGCAGTCTGCGCTTTTTACTCTTGTTTTTATGCAGAGCATTAACGTGACCGGCGATGCGTTATTCGCTTTCAACATCCTCCGGACGGCCGTATCAACAGCTACTCATTACCCCATCTATTCAGGAATATCGCTATATCATTAATACGCTGTTCAGCAATCCCCGCCTGTATGGCCATCTCTCCCTGCGCCTCCTCGCTGATTTCCTCGTTATTCATCAAGCGAGTAATCAATAGTTGAAAATAGCGGGCCAGAGGGGCTCGTTCTGACTCGCTGACTGGCTCAGCGGACTCTGTCGAATACTCATCCACAATGTCATAATATTTTAGTGGTACATCCTCGTGCATAAATCGCTCTCCGGTTGACGTTGTGCCTGCATTTTCTGGTGTAAATAGGCTTTGTTGAATAAATCAGAACGTCTGACTGCAATCAGCATCAGGTCATCACATTCCTGATCCTGTTGCGCTGACATTCTGGTTTGATGAGTCTACCATCCAGCTTGGATATGATGAGCCAAAAATGTCTTCACGAGACACGAGAGCGCCCACAACGTTATTCTACGTTAGCTAATTCCACCGTACTGATGCTCAAACACGGCTTACAACCGGCGGGCGATGGCCGAAACGGCAATGTACCGAGCATTGAACAAAATGACGCGAGCAGGCATGCCAGAAAGAATGCGGATTATCTGAAAAAATGACTGACAGGAGGATCGGTTGTTTAAATCCTATTTATTTAACAAAGCTGCCCTCAACCCGTAAGGTCGCCATTAACAGGTATAGGCTCATCACCACGGTACGCTCCGTCCCTGATAATCCAGATACTCAAGTCCCGGGCGGTTCTGTTTTTCCAGCAGAACGTTTACCAGCGAGGGAATTGTCTCTTCAATCGTTAGTGGCGCGTTCGCGCCGCCGAGCGCCGTACGGATCCAGCCCGGTGCCATCACCACCATCGGATGCGATGCGCAAGCGGGGCGGGCGGCGAAGCTGCGCATAAACATATTCAGCGCAGCTTTACTACCACGATACAGTTCGCGCTGCCCGCCGGTATTATTGCTCAAACTGCCTTGCCCGGAAGACATGACGCCAATCAGCCCTTGCGGTAAAACGAGCGTCTGCAAACTTTCTATTACCCGCATTGGCGCGAGCGCGTTAGTCAGCATGACCTGAATAAACTCTTCTGTAGCGATCTCTCCGATAGTTTGTGTCGGATCGCGGTTGGTCGTGCCCGCGTTAACAAACAGCATATCCAGCGCGATATTGGTAAGCGCTTCGCGCAGCGCCGCGATCCCGTCGTTATCACAAATATCCAGCTTCTCAATGCGAACCCATCCGGGATTAGCTTGTGCCAGGAGGTGTAGCGGCGTCGTTTGCGAGAGATCTCGTACGGTGCCGATGACCTGCCAGCCGTGTAACAGAAATTGTTCAGCCATCGCGTGCCCAAGCCCGCGTGAGGCGCCTGCGATCAATATAGTCTTAGTGGACGTGGTCATTGTTTTAACTCCGGGGAAATAAATCATGCGGTAAATATAGGCCGTCGCTATAGAAGGCGGAAGGCGCAGCATTTGCAATAATAAAGTGCATCAGACGCCTTATCCTGGAGTGGGAAAAGATGACCGATCCTGATTTTAATTTACTGGCAGCGCTGGATGTTCTGTTGAGCGAGAAAAGCGTTACCGGGGCAGCGAAACGACTTGGACTTAGCACTTCGGCGATGAGCCGCACCCTGACGCGTTTACGGGAAGTCACGGGTGACCCGCTATTAGTCAGGGCCGGGCGAAAAATGGTGCTGACGCCACATGCAGAAAGTCTGCAGACGCGGGCAAAAAACGTTGTCTCTGAGATGCGCGCGGTGCTCAACGCTTCGCCTGCGCCGCTGAATTTATCAATTCTTGAGAAGAGATTTACGTTACGTACCAATGAGGGATTTGTAGAGACTTTTGGACCTGCGCTGGTGAATGCCGTCGCGTGTGAAGCGCCTGGCGTGACGCTGGAGTTTGTTGCTAAGCCGGAGAAAGATGTCCGGTTTTTGCGTGAGGGGCGGGTGGACCTGGAAATTGGCGTACTGAAAAATATGGGGCCGGAGATCCGCCTGCAGGCGCTGTTTCGCGATCGTTTTATCGCGGTACTGGCTAAAACACATCCGCTGGCCAGATATAGCGAAATAACGGCAGAACAATTTGTTTCCGTGGGGCATGTCATTACCTCCCGTCATGGGTCGATACGTGGGCCGGTTGATGATGGTCTGGCTGCGTGTGGTCTGAGCCGCAGGATTGCTGTGGTGGTTCCAGGCTTTTCAGCCGCGCTGGCCATTGCCCGGTGTTCGGATCTTATCGCAGTTGTTCCGGCTTCCTGCCTGCAGAGCGCGGCGGGAAAGGAGATGATCGGTTTTCCACTCCCGGTGAGTACGCCGGAGATAACGGTGTCGCAAATGTGGCATCCTCGCCAGGAGAATGAGTCTGCACATTGCTGGTTAAGGCAACTGGTGCGCAGAGTGTGTCGACAGGCATAAAAAAAGCCCGCACAATGGCGGGCAAAAATACTGGAAGCAATGTGAGCAATGTCGTACCGAATACTTGAGCTGTTTGCTCAACCATTCGGTGATGAGAAAGATAATACTTCTCATTTAATATATCAACCCTAACTTTTGTGCAGAAGCGATTTTTTTTAATCGCTGATAAAAAATAGTTTTTCCAGGTTGTTATCACATTGCGAAGAGGACCGGGCGATGATTGAACGTATCTCGGTGGCAAGAAGACGGCTGATGAGCGAGGTGCTGGCTGGGTGGACGGGCGCTGTTTTGTCGGATATGCAAATATGTTGACAGTTTGCAACTGAAATAACCGCCCGGCCCAGGGCCGGGCGGCAGGCGCGCTTAAGCGGCTTTAGTGGCGGCTTTCAGGCTTCGGGCGAAAGCGTTGAGTTCCGCCAGCATGGCCTGCGGGTCGTTCACGTTACACTCGATGATTTTAACGATGGCAGAGCCGGAAAGCGCTCCGACTGCGCCGGCGTTAATAGCGGCGGTTACCTGCTCTGGCGAGGAGATGCCAAAACCTTGCAGCGGCGGCGCGGCATGGTACTCGGCCAGCTTCTCAATCAGATGATGCAGCGGCAGCGTGGTGCGGTTTTCCGCACCGGTCACGCCCGCCCGCGACAGCAGATAAGTGTAACCACGACCGTAAGAGGCAATCTGACGCAGCAGATCGTCATCGGCATTCGGCGGACAGATGAAAATCGGCGCGATGTTATGACGCAGCGCGGCCTGACGGAACGGGGCGGATTCTTCCACGGGGACATCGGCGACCAGTACTGAATCAACGCCCGCGCGTTCGCATGCCGCGTAGAATTCATCAATGCCAGGGCTGAATACAAGGTTAGCGTACATCAGCAGGCCGATAGGGATGTCCGGATACTTCTGCCGAATCGCCGTCAGCATTTCAAAGCATTGGCTGGGCGTGACGCCTGCAGCAAAAGCGCGCAGGGCGGCGCCCTGAATCGTAGGGCCATCTGCCAGCGGGTCGGAGAAAGGTATACCCAGTTCCAGCGCGTCAGCACCTCCTTCAATCAGCGCATCGATAATTTTCAGTGACTGTTCCGGATTAGGGTCGCCGAGGGTGACGAAGGGAACAAACGCGCCTTCCCGGCGAGCTTTCAGTTGTGCAAACAGCGTTTCATAACGTTCCATCAGATTTCCCCTCGCGCTTTTAAAATATCGTGTACGGTGAAGATGTCTTTATCGCCGCGGCCGGAGAGGTTAACTACCAGCAGCTGCTCTTTTTGCGGGTTTTCGCGCATCATTTTCAGCGCGTGCGCCAGGGCATGTGAGGACTCCAGCGCCGGGATAATCCCTTCATGGCGGGACAGCTCTTTAAAAGCCTCCAGCGCTTCATCATCGGTAATCGAGACGTAATCGGCGCGACCAATACTATTCAGATACGCGTGCTGTGGGCCAACGGACGGGAAGTCCAGCCCGGCGGAAATGGAATAGGATTCCTCAATCTGCCCTTCATCGGTCTGCATCATCGGCGATTTCATACCGAAGTAGATGCCCACACGGCCGTGCTTCAGCGGCGCGCCGTGCTCGCCGGACTCAATACCGTGACCTGCGGGCTCCACGCCAATCAGGCCAACAGCGGCTTCGTCGATAAAGTCGGCGAACATGCCGATGGAGTTAGAACCGCCGCCGACGCAGGCGATAACCGCATCCGGCAGGCGACCTTCTTTCTCCAGAATCTGGGCTTTGGTTTCTTCGCCAATCATACGCTGGAATTCACGCACGATGGTCGGGAACGGGTGCGGCCCCGCGGCGGTGCCGAGCATATAATGGGCTTTTTCGTAGCTGCCGGACCAGTCGCGCAGGGCCTCGTTGCAGGCATCTTTCAGCGTAGAAGAGCCGCTATGGACCGGGATCACTTCCGCACCCATCAGACGCATGCGGAAAACGTTCGGCGACTGGCGTTCGATATCTTTGGCGCCCATATAAATGCGGCACTTCAGGCCGAGCAGGGCGCAGGCGAGGGCAGAGGCCACGCCGTGCTGACCGGCGCCGGTTTCGGCGATAATTTCCGTTTTGCCCATGCGTTTCGCCAGCAGGGCCTGGCCGAGCACCTGGTTGGTTTTATGCGCGCCGCCGTGCAGCAGATCTTCACGCTTCAGATACAGCGTGGTGCGCGTGCCTTCGGTGAGGTTGCGGCATTTGGTCAGCGCAGTCGGGCGACCAGCGTAGTTTTTCAGCAGGTCGGTAAATTCGGCCTGGAATGTCGGGTCTTTTTGCGCGCTGACGAACGCTTCTTCCAACTGGCGTAGGGCGGGCATCAGGATCTGTGGAACGTACATCCCGCCGAATTCGCCAAAGTAGGGGTTCAGTAAAGTACTCATTATTGCTCCTTAATATGCGCGCAGCGTTTGAAACACTGAGGCCAGTTTGCTGACATCTTTAATACCCGGCTGCGACTCTACACCTGAATTAAAATCGAGTCCGGCACAGCCGCTTTTGGCGGCTTCCACACAGTTATCGGCGCCGAGGCCGCCTGCCAACAGTACGTTACGCAGGTTCTGACCTTGCAGCAGAGACCAGTCGAAACGCTGGCCGGTGCCTCCCTGACCATTATCGAAAACGTATTTGTCGACATGATTCAAATTGCGCTGCGGTAATGTTTCGCCAACGCTAAGGGCCTTCCAGATTTGTACCTTCGGCGGAAGTTCGGCGCGCAGGGTATCAATATAGGACTGGTCTTCGCTGCCGTGCAGTTGTACGGCGGCTAAGTGCAGGTTTTCAACGCGGGCGACGACTTCCGTCAGCGGCGTATTGCGAAACACGCCGACGTAGCTCAGAGGCGCGCTGGCAATCACCGCTTGCGCCTGAGTTTCATTCACTGCTCGCGGCGATGTCGGGACGAAAATCAGGCCGCCATAGACCGCGCCGGATTCATACGCCGCCCGGGCATCCTGGGGGCGGGTCAGGCCGCAGACCTTATTCTCGCCGAGCAATACGCGTTTCACAGCGGCGTTCAGATCGTCGTGCTCCATCAGCGCCGAGCCAATCAGGAAGCCATTGGCGAAGTGGCTCAACTCACGCACTTCTGCGTAGGTATGGATACCGGACTCGCTGATCACCGTGACATCATGACCGAGCTTAGGCGCCAGGGTGCGGGTACGGTTGAGGTCAATCGACATATCCCGCAGATCGCGGTTGTTGATGCCGACCACTTTAGCCTTCAGCGCAATCGCGCGTTCCAGCTCCTCTTCATTGCTCACTTCGGTCAGCACGCCCATATCCAGGCTGTGCGCGACAGCAGACAACTGGCGATACTGCTCATCATCCAGCACTGACAGCATCAGCAGGCAGGCATCGGCCTGGTAGTAGCGCGCCAGATAAATCTGATAAGGATCAATGGTAAAGTCCTTACACAGAATCGGCTGCGGCGCGACCTTGCTAACGATCGGCAGAAAGTCGAAGCTGCCCTGGAAATACTTCTCATCGCACAGCACCGAGATAGCCGAGGCGTAGTGCTTGTAAACGCCAGCGATGGCCGCCGGGTCAAAATCTTCGCGAATCAGGCCTTTTGATGGCGAGGCCTTTTTGCACTCGAGAATAAATGCGGTGCGGGTTCCGGCGAGGGCATCGTAAAAATTGCGCTGCGTCGGTACCACTTCATTTTGAAAACTGGCTAACGGTTGTTGTTGCTTACGGGCTTCTACCCAAATCGCTTTGTCGGCCACGATTTTTGCTAAAACGGTTTGCATTATTTACCCTCTTGCCGCTAATGCGGTCACTCTGTCATAGGCCGCTCCGCTGTGCAGCACATTGATGACTTGCTGCGCGTTGGCCTTCAGGTCTTCATGACCATGTAAACGCATCAACATGGCAACGTTGGCGGCAACGGCGGATTCGTGAGCGGTCTCACCTTTACCTTGTAGCAAGCGCGTAAGGATGTCACGGTTTTCTTCCGGTGTGCCGCCTGCCAGTTGCTGCTGATGGTAAGGCGTCAGACCAAAGTCGTCGGCGGTCAGTTGGTAGCTCTTAATTTCGCCATTGTTCAGCTCTGCGACCACCGTCGGAGCGTGTAGTGACACTTCATCCATGCCTCCGCTATGCACCACCGCGGCACGCTGGTAGCCCAACACGCGCAGAGTTTCCGCAATCGGCAGCACCAGTTCCGGGCTATAGACGCCAATCAGCGCCAGCGGCGGGTGCGCAGGGTTTATCAGCGGCCCAAGCACGTTAAACAGGGTGCGGGTTTTGAGCTGTTGGCGCACCGGCATCGCGTGGCGGAAACCAGTGTGGTATTTCGGTGCGAACAGGAAGCAAACCCCTAGTTCATCCAGCGCCTGGCGAGATTTATCAGCATTCATATCCAGATTGATACCGAATGCTGCCAGCAGGTCGGAAGAACCTGATTTACTCGAGACGCTGCGGTTGCCGTGCTTCGCGACCTTCAGGCCGCAGGCGGCGGCAACAAAAGCACTGGCGGTCGAAATATTGATACTGTTACTGCCGTCGCCACCGGTACCGACGATGTCGGCAAACGGATAATCCGGACGCGGGAACGGTGCGGCGTTTTCCAGCAGAGCGGTGGCGGCACCGGCAATTTCCTGCGGATGTTCACCGCGTACTTTCATGCTCACCAGCGCGGCGGCCAACTGCTCAGGTTTTACTTCACCGCGAACGACCGCAGAGAACAGCTGATGGCTCTCCTGCTGGCTCAGGGTTTCGGCCTGATACAGTTTTTCCAGAATCGGCTGGAGGATGTTGGTCTGCTCCAGCTTCTGCAGCGCCCAGGCCAGCGTTTGCTCCAACAGACGTGCGCCCTGGGTGGTCAGAATTGACTCAGGATGGAACTGGAAGCCGCAGACGCGATCCGCATCGTGACGCACCGCCATGACCATACCGTTAAAATGGGCGTTGATAGTTAGCCCCGCCGGGATATTGCTGCCCACCAGCGAGTGGTAGCGGGCGACCGGCAGCGGGTTGCTCAAACCGGCAAACATCGCCTGGCCGTCGTGCTCAATGCTTGAAGCCTTACCGTGAAGGATTTCACCGGCCTGGCCGACGTAACCGCCGTAGGCTTCGACAATCGCCTGGTGACCGAGGCAGATACCGATAATCGGCAGCTTACCGCGCATGCGGGTCAGCAACTCTGGCATGCAGCCTGCTTCGCTCGGCGTCCCCGGTCCCGGAGAGAGCATCAGCACCGGGTTTTTCATGGTGCCGATGCGTTCAATCAGCGCCTGCGCCGGGACGGAGTTGCGGTAAATCACCACGTTATGGCCGTTCGAACGCAGTTGGTCTGCCAGGTTATAAGTAAAAGAATCGATATTATCAAGTAGCAGAATGTCGGCCATCAGAAAATCTCCTTCGCGTGGTGGGCCTGGGCGATAGCGCGCAGCACCGCGCGAGCTTTATTACGGGTTTCATCCGCTTCTGACTGAGGAACGGAGTCGAGTACGATACCGGCACCAGCCTGCACCGTGGCGACACCTTCCTGCACGTAGGCAGAACGAATTACGATGCAGGTATCGAGGTCGCCGTGGGCGGTAAAGTAGCCCACTGCACCGCCGTAGCTGCCGCGGCGTTTGCCTTCAGCGGCAGCGATAAGCTGCATGGCGCGCACTTTCGGCGCGCCGCTGAGGGTGCCCATGTTCATACAGGCGCGATAGGCATGCAGAACGTCGAGATCCCTGCGCAGCTCGCCAACCACGCGGGAGACGAGGTGCATCACAAAGGAGTAGCGGTCGACTTTGGTCAGGTCGGCGACGTAGCGGCTACCCGGAGTACAGATGCGCGCGAGGTCGTTACGCGCAAGGTCGACCAGCATCAGATGCTCGGAAAGCTCTTTATGATCAGTGCGCATCTCCAGCTCAATGCGGCTGTCAAGATCGCGATCCAGCGAACCGTCTGCACGGCGGCCACGCGGACGGGTGCCGGCAATCGGGTAGATCTCAATCTGGCGATTGATGGCATCGTACTTGAGCGAACTCTCTGGCGAAGCGCCGAAGAGGGTGAAATCGTTGTCCTGCATAAAGAACATGTACGGGCTCGGGTTGCTCTTTTTCAGCACATCATAAGCGGCCAGCGGCGACGGGCAGGGCAGCGAGAAGCTGCGTGACGGCACCACCTGGAAAATCTCGCCTGCGCGGATGGCGCGCTGCATTTTACGTACCACGGCGCCGTACTCTTCGTCGCTCTGATCGCAATCGCAGCGCATCTCGGCTACCGTCGTCACCGACAGTGGCGCAGGCGGCTCGTTCAACTGCTGACGAAGCTGCGCAAGACGCTGTAGCAGACGCTGTCTTTCGCTTTCCAGCGGCGTGAACAGGCTCGCCTGGATACGGGTATTTTGGGTTTGATGGTCAATAACCAGCAGCGTTTCCGCCAGATAAAAGCAGTAATCCGGGCAGGCGGTGTCGCTTTTCAGCGGCGGCAGATCTTCAAAACCGGCGACCAGGTCATAGGCGAACAGGCCGCCGAAGAACATCGCTTCGCGCTCGTCCTGAGGTACGGTAATCAGTGTCTGCAGCAGGCGCAAAGCGTCGAATACCGATAGTGAACATAAGCGGGCATCTTCATCTAACAGCGCGCTGACCGGGGGGAAGGTTAATACCCGGCTATTGGGCTGACGCTGATTATCGATGCCGGATGGTAAAGCGCTATCCAACAGTTCCAGCAGCGCCGTGCCGTTGGCGGAAAATGCGTCAATGGTGACAGTGTCACCTAGTGCGGTAATGCGTAGCGCGCTATCAACCAGCAGCAGGCTCTTTAAATTATCCTTGCTGTCGATATCAGCGGATTCCAGCAGCAGGGTGGCTGGACGCGCGCCGCATAGCTGGTGGAACAACGCCGTGGGGTTTTCCCGATAGATGGCGTCGCTGGTGAGAAGCTCGAGTGCCGGTTTAGATGTTTGCATTATTGTTCTCGCCTGTTCGGTATAATAATTTGTCCAATAAAAAGCCCGCTCATTGGCGGGCCGGGTATCTGTATGCTGAGTGCAAAACGCGATCACGCCGCCCGATAACAGGAGCTACGCCACCAGCCGTGCAAAGTGATAAATTGCGTTTTCATCGTTAATACCCCTTTATATGAACTTGCGTACTAGTTAACTGGTCCGAGAGAGTAAAGTCAACCCCTGTTTGCAGATTTTCTCTTCCAGTCGGTATGATGATGCGCTTATTGATACCCTAAATAATTTAAGCTGCAGAACCACAGTCAATCTGCCTGTGACTTAAAGTATGACGGCTACAGGTTTATGTTCAGCAGGAGTCATCTTGAGCAACACCAATTACGCAGTGATTTACGACCTGCACAGCCATACCATTGCCTCTGACGGGCGACTGACTCCAGAAGAACTTGTCCATCGCGCCCACCAGATGCGCGTCGGCACCCTGGCGATTACCGATCACGATACCGTAGCGGCGATCCCCGCGGCTCAGGTGGAGATTGAACGCGCTGGTTTACCGTTGACGCTGATTACCGGGGTGGAAATTTCCACGCTTTGGGAAAATCATGAAATTCATATTGTCGGGCTGAATATCGATATCGCCCATCCGGCGATGACCGCGCTGCTCGCTGAACAGAAAGCGCGTCGCCAGATGCGGGGTCAGCAGATTGCCGAGCGGCTGGAAAAAGCGCGGATCGTCGGCGCCTGGGAAGGTGCGCTGAAGCTGGCAGACGGCGGTGCGGTGACGCGTGGCCATTTTGCCCGTTTTCTGGTGGAGGCCGGTTATGCGAGCGATATGGCTAACGTTTTTAAGAAGTATCTCGCGCGCGGGAAAACCGGTTACGTTCCGCCTCAGTGGTGTACAATAAAACAAGCGATTGATGTCATTCATCATTCTGGCGGCAAAGCGGTCATTGCCCATCCCGCGCGTTATGACCTCTCCGCCAAGTGGTTGAAACGACTGTTGGCTCACTTTAGCGAGCAGGGGGGCGATGCGATAGAGGTGGCGCAGTGTCAGCAGGCGCCGCACGAGCGTGCTCAGCTTGCTGCTTACGCCGGGCAGTATGGCCTTCATGCCTCGCAGGGGTCTGATTTTCATCAGCCTTGCCCGTGGATCGAACTGGGCCGCAAACTTTGGCTACCCGCGGGCGTAGAAGGGATCTGGCGCAGTTGGGAAGTAGCCGTAGAACAAAATTGAGAGGGAAGTATGAGCCAGTTTTTTTATATCCATCCGGAAAATCCACAGGCGCGGTTAATTAACCAGGCGGTGGATATAGTGCGTAAAGGTGGGGTCATCGTCTATCCGACCGACTCCGGCTACGCATTAGGCTGCAAAATTGAAGATAAAGGCGCGATGGAGCGGATTTGCCGTATCCGTAATTTGCCAGACGGTCACAATTTTACCCTGATGTGCCGCGATTTGTCCGAACTGTCGACCTATTCATTCGTCGATAACGTAGCCTTTCGTCTGATTAAAAACAATACGCCGGGCAACTACACCTTTATCCTCAAGGGAACCAAAGAAGTACCGCGCCGTTTGTTGCAGGATAAGCGTAAGACCATCGGTATGCGCGTGCCGTCAAACCCGATTGCGCAGATGCTGTTAGAAACGCTTGGCGAGCCGATGCTTTCCACCTCGTTGATGCTGCCGGGAAGCGATTTTACCGAATCCGACCCGGAAGAGATCAAGGATCGTCTGGAGAA
>DASYFN010000054.1:0-14181 GCA_036498385.1 Klebsiella sp. | reverse complement strand
GGTTTGCGTATAATAATCTCCCGCCTCAGGGATTTGGCTTTCATGGGCGAGGAACATCCAGTTCCCTTCGAAAATATATTTCATTTCCAAATCAAATATCTGCTGATCGGTAAATATAGAACGATGGCAGCGATAAATATTATTTTTCCTGTCAAAAATCAATGCATTACTTATTTTTTCTTTTAATTCATGGATGGTTTTTTGCATGGGTAAGCTCTCCAGTCTTCTTCAGGATAAAAGTAAATAGATGTCGGTGCATAGCGAGACGATTTACCTGCCAACAGCAATATAATTTCAATTATATCCGTCATGCTTCAAGTTGCTTATATGTTGTCTACGCTCGCTCACTCCAATCACATAGTTATCTATGCTCCGGGGGATCACTCTCTTGCCGCCGTCCTGCAACTCGAATTATTTAGGGTATATATAAATAAATAGCTTTTCGCCACTCCGGAATATAACGCGCGATGGCAGTACTTTTTGACAATAAACCTGAGCAATGAACAGGGTCAACCAGAGAGGGCGAAATGGTGTGCGATTATCGACACGTTTGTTAAATTAAAGTTAATAATGTGATCGGTATGGTAAAATAAATACAAGAGATTACCCGTTACTTCCGGCGCGATGTATTGATGCTCTGTGCGTTTATTTTTTAATGAAGAGGGAAGCTATGAGCAATACAAAGAAGCCTACCCTGCGCGCCTGGCAAGCCGAGCATGATCCGAATTTTATGTTATCGCTGGCGCGTGGCCTGGAAGTGCTCTACGCCTTTACTCCTCAGCGCCAGCGGCTGACAATTTCACAACTTAGCCAGAAAACGCAGATCTCGCGCGCTTCAGTGCGTCGCTGTCTTTATACCCTGGCGGCGCTTGGCATGGTCCATTGCCCGGATGGGCGCACCTATGAACTGCTGCCGCGGGTTCTGGTGGTCGGTCATGCTTATCTTGCCGGGACGCCTCTGGCGAAGGCCGCTCAGGCCGCGCTGGATCTCCTCAGTAGTACGTTGGAGGTGTCGTGTTCCGCCGCCACGTTAGACGGCGATGAAGTATTGTGTATCGCACGCGCAACCGCTAATTGCCCGGCTGGCGTAAATATTGGCCGCGGCAGTCGTTTGCCTGCATGGGCCTCTTCGATGGGGCGAGTACTGCTAAGCGCCTTGCCTGAGGAGCAGCTTGATGTGACGCTGTCACGAATAAAATTCATTCGCTATACTCCGTATACGTTGTGCGAGATGACGGGGTTACGTCAGGAAATCGCCAGGGTAAGAGTGCAGGGTTACGCGCTTGCCGATAGGCAAATGGACAGCGGATTATGTTCACTGTCAGTGCCGCTACTTTCGCGAAAAGGCCAGGTTGTCGCGGCGCTAAACGTTGATGCCTCCTCCGCCGTGCTGAGCGCAGGGGCGCTGAAAGAAAAAGCGCTCGCCCCGCTGCGACAGATGGCGATGACGCTTTCTCTCCAGTTATAGATGAATGCCACTTTCTCGGCCTCCACTAGCGGCTCCACCGGAAACGGCATTACTTTGTTGCCCCCTCCAGGATAGCTTTGTCATTTTCTCCGAGGGTGATGCTCTGCTGATGAAGGCTATCGGCGAGCGTCACGTCATTGACGGCGAAAAACTCCCAGGCCTGCGGCGTATTAGCGAACGTCACCTCATCAAACTGGCTGTTGTGCAGGAAAGAGATACTGGTCGCTTTGGTATTACGGAAGCTGACGTTGGAGAAGCGGAAATTCTGGTGATAAGCATGATGAGGGTAGGTTAGCCCAAACGACTCCGCCATTTCGGCTACCGTCATGCCGTCTACCAGAATGCTGTTTTTAGCTGATGTTCCGTCGATGGTAACGTTTTGTATCTGAACGTCGCGGAACTGGGCTGGCTTGTCGGCCGGCGTGGTATCATTCACGTCGGCACTATATTTGATAGTAAAAATAAACGGCTCGTTGGTGATATCTTTCATCGCGTTATTACGAAACAGCACATCCCGCACACCGCCGCCGTAGTAGGGGCGGCTTTTCATGCGCAGGCCGACATTGGTCATATACATCACGTTATCCTCGGCGCGGATTTTTTCAATCCACGCTCCGGTGTGGCTACCGGTAACCACTGCGCCGTGACCTTTGCGGAAATAGTTATTAAAGATCCAGGCCCCGCTTTGCGGTTTCTGATGAAAAGTTTCCGCGCCTTTACCAAACCCGGCGGCAAAATTGACACAATCATCTCCGGTATCGAAGAAGTTATTGAAGACCAGCGCATTCTGGCTATTGCCGAATTCCACGCCGTCGGCGTTATTGCCATCAAAGGTCTGGTGGATCAGTCCATTAAGGGTGATATTTTCTGACTCCAGCGCCATTACGCCGTGGAAAGCGGGGTTGCGGATAGTCAGCCCGGCAAGGTAGAGGTTTTGCACGCCACGCAGGGTCATCAGGCTGGAGCGGCGGTTTTTATAGGCACTATTGATTTCAATGCCTTCAGCCATGGCCGCTTCGGTCTGGCTCTTTGCCAGAACGCCGTCTGCGCTGACTTTGTTGGCATTGCTGGCCCGGTACTGCGGCAGTTCGTTACCTGTTTCGTCAGTCATCGTCGCGTCGTCACCGCTTTTTACGCCCCGACTCCAGCCGTTGCCGTCAATCGTACCTTTGCCGACGATGCGAATATTGCGAAACGTTCCGGCCGGGGACTCGCCCTTATCGTCAGCTTCCAGCACGTTAATTAATGATGGCGGGCGGCGGGGTTGAGGATGGTCGCTATAGGGATAGAGGTAATAGCCTTTTTTCAGCGGATACTGGGCCGATTCATCCGAACCCAGCAGGGTGGTGCCAGCCGTAATCTCCAGTGTCATATCGCTGTGCAGGAAGAGTGCGCCGGTTTTGAATTTGCCGCCGGAAATCACCACCTTGCAGCCCTGAGGATATTGCGCGACAGTGCAGCTATCAATGGCCTGCTGCAGCGCTCGCGTATTCAGCGTTGTGCCATCATCCTTCGCGCCGAACGTTTTGGCTTCGATGATATGCGGTGTTTTGCTGGTTCGCGCTTTAATCACGACGCTATCCGGAGACTCTTTCCCGTCGGCATAGACTGCGCGGACCGTAAATGCATATTCCGTATCCGGCTCCAGTTTCGTGACCGTGAACGTGCGCAAATCGATTGGCTGCTGCCAGCCGTCGCTGGCGATCCACTGATAGAAGTTATCAATATAGGGCTTTGCCGGGGAAAAATGGTTTTGATTTTCACGCGCATAACCCAGCCGCTCGCCTTGACGATAGACGGCGTAGTCCACAACCTGCAGGGGCACAGATGCGGGTTTTTCCCAGACCAGCACCAGACTGTTTTCATCGGCAGAAAGCACGGGAACCATGACATTCTGTGGCGCAGATGCGGGCGCATCCTGCTGATTATTACTGGTTCCGCCGCTGTCATTACAGCCGCCTGCGGGTCCAGCCAGAGCGATAGTCAGCGCCAGCATACAGCGTGAAGGCCTGAAGGTATGGCGCATAGATTTTCCTTAATATAATATTTCACATAAAATAAAACTGCATTTTATGTTTTTACGGAAAAATAAACACGAGTGAGATCACTCTTTCAGCAGGCGAAAAATAAATGTTTGCTGGATAAGAAAAAGCGGCCTGGGGCAGGGATGTCCTTCATGATCTCCAGGAGCGTACAAATAATACATGACTGAGGCGGAATAAGCGCAGCAGAACCTCGGTACCAACACAGCCTCAGGCGTGGGATAAAAGCGGGAACATCAGCTTATTCTCTTTGAAAATATTTTCTTTTTCTCCGTAGATAAACAGAATATCTTCGCCTTCGATTTTTTCATACTCGCCAACCCGGTTCTCTTTGGGGGTAAAGCCCAGGATGGCCTGATAAGTATTTTCATCGGCGAATTCATTAATTATGGCTGATAAAGAGCGGCCGCTGCCACAGAAAATATCAAAACAGATCAACGCCGGACCGTTTTGTATCGCAATAGCGATAGCCTGATTTTTCTCGGAATAATAGACGAAATTCTTCATAAATGCGGAGCAGTAGAACATCAATAAACCGAAGTTCTTCTGCACCCGCAGTTGCGAAAACGGATTCGATTTTTGATAGTACCGCTGTAATAGCGCAACGTCTTTCGGCTGGTCCATATCGAGTTTGCGGAAGTCGCCCGCTGTCGGCATTACCGGCAGGATATACTGATGCTCGTCGATGCGCTCGAAGCCAAATTTCGGATAAAAATCAACAGTCGTCGGGTTAGCGAACAGGAAGAAAGCATCGGCTTTATCCTGCCAGTCCGCCAGAATCTGATTAATGAGCCGCCCGGCCAGACCCTTATTACGATGATCGACATCGGTCATCACAGTACCGATTTGAATATAGCGCCGGGGTTCGCCCTGCCAGAGCAGGTCAATAATATTGGCAGAGGCGTTAGCAATCACTTTATTGTTGCTCACCAGGGCGTAGGGAATATAGGCGTCGGTCCAGTATCCTTTGCGGTACCACTCTGTAAAGGAGAGATCGAAGGTTTTAATCGCCAGATCAATGAAGCTATTTCTTAAAACGTCATTGTGCACAATTTGTTTAACTAATTTATAGGCCATCGTCGATATTCCTTTACGCTGCGGGTAAGGCACTGTTTTTCGTCCATCTGTTCGGCGGTCCATTTCTGTCGGGCGACTTAAAAATAGCATATCCCCACGGATGGGCGACAGTTGTCGTGCCTAAGCCTTGCTCAGCTCACACAATCGGGGAAAATACGGCTAAACATGGCAATCTTTTTTATCCTTAGGGAAGATTGCCGTAAGGCAAAAAACGCCTTTAGCAAATGTAAGTTTGCCAGTCATCTAAAACGAAAAGGAATATATCGCGTTCACAGTCATGACCCCTATCATAATCAGGTAGGGTAAATATGTTATTATCGCGCCTTTCCCGTTTCGTCCAGGGGCTATTTTTTATGCAACAACCTGTTGTTCGCGTTGGAGAATGGCTGGTTACTCCCTCTGTTAACCAAATTAGCCGCAAGGGGCGTCAGCTAACTCTTGAACCGCGCTTAATCGATCTTCTGGTTTTCTTTGCCCGCCATCCTGACGAAGTACTTAGTCGGGATGAGCTTATTGACAACGTCTGGACCCGCAATGTGGTGACCAGTCACGTCGTGACGCAAAGCGTTTCTGAGTTACGTAAGTCGCTGAAAGATGGAGATAATGGTAGCCTGGAATATATCGCTACCGTACCCAAACGCGGCTATAAGCTAACGGCACCGGTGATCTGGTGCACGGAAGAAGGGGCGGAACTGACGCCAGTTATTCCTGCAGAAATGCCGACAGTTGGATTGGACACGCCATCGGTCTCCCCGCAACCCGATACAGTTGCGCCAGATATGGCATCGGTGGTGAAGCCGGAAAAACGTAAGCGGCTGAGTGCATTTATCGTCTGGAGCCTGTTTCTGCTGGCACTCGGTAGCTGCGTGGCGCTGGTGGCGTTATCAACCCTGGAGTCGCGCCCGCCTGCCACTAAAACGCGGCTGCTGCTCAACCCACGTGATATTGATATCCACCTGCTCAGCGGCAGCTGCAACAACTGGTCATCGCATCACTCCTATGCCATCGGCTTAGGAAACCTGATTACCACCTCGCTTAACACATTCTCCACCTTTATGGTGCACGATAAAACCAACTACAACATCAATGAACCGAGCAGTTCCGGAAAAAACCTGACCATTGAGTTTGTCAACCAGCGGCACTATCGCGCGCAACAATGCTTTATGTCGGTCAAGGTGGTGGATAACGCCGACGGTTCGACCATGATGGATAAGCGCTACTTCATCACCAGTGATAACCAGCTATCGATTCAGAACGACCTGCTGAGCAGCCTGTCAGACGCGCTGAAGCAGCCATGGCCGGCGCGGATGCAAGAGATGCTAAAGCAGTATCAGCCGTTGCAAAGTGTGGCGCTCACTCACTTCTATCAGGCACATCAGCTATTAATGAATGGAGACATCGATTCGCTGAGAAAAGCCAGTAGCCTTCTTGCCGATGTCAATGAACAGTCGCCGGAATTTACCTATGCGTGGGCAGAAAAGGCGCTAGTGGACGTATTGCGCCATTCGCAGCAGCCACTGGATGATAAACAGCTTGCCGATCTTTATAGCGAAATAACCCGCGTGGGTAAGATGCCGGGGATTAAAGATATGGCAATATTTTATCAAATTAAAACGGTAGATACGTTGGGCAAAGGGAAAGTAGATGAGGCCTATAATGCGATTAATACCGGGATTGACCTGGAAATGTCGTGGATGAACTATGTGCTGCTAGGGAAAGTCTACGAAATGAAAGGGCAAAACCGGGAAGCGGCCGATGCATACCTGACGGCATTTAATTTACGTCCAGGTGAGAATACATTTTACTGGATTGAAAATGCCGTCTTCCAGACCTCCGTTACCCGCGTTGTTCCATATCTCGATAACTTCCTCGCTTCAGAATAAGTAAATCCTCATTATGGCCATGGTTTTGACCATAATGAGGTTAAACTTACGTTTCTCATGAGTCGCTCGATTGTTATATTTCATGGCTACTCTTATTCTGTTTGTAACACATATCCAACACGAGTTTGAGTTTATAACTAACTGAAATTTACTTATATTTACCTTTTCGTGATATCAACATGTCATCCTGATATGTTGCGTGAAAAAGGTCAAAATATCATTTGTCTGATGTTTGCGGTTATTTTACTTTATCTTTAGGACTTAGCTCGTATTAATGCGTAATCTTTCTGGTAGTTGGTCGGGTCAATAAAAGGTTCATCATCATGATCTGTACCTCCAAAATAAACTTAGGAGAAAAGTAAAGATGAGTTCAGCCAGGAAGATCGGGCTGTTTGCCTGTACCGGCGTAGTAGCCGGTAATATGATGGGGAGCGGTATCGCATTATTACCTGCGAACCTTGCTAGTATCGGCTCTATTGCCATATGGGGGTGGGTGATATCTATTATTGGGGCCATGTCTCTGGCTTATGTATATGCCCGGCTGGCGACCAAAAATCCGCAGCAAGGTGGCCCTATTGCCTATGCTGGTGAAATATCACCAGCATTCGGTTTTCAGACGGGCGTCCTTTATTATCACGCCAACTGGATCGGTAATCTGGCAATTGGTATTACTGCTGTTTCTTATTTATCAACGTTCTTCCCAATTTTAAATAACCCGGTGCCGGCAGGTATTGCCTGTATTGCCATCGTATGGGTATTCACTTTCGTGAATATGCTCGGCGGTACCTGGGTGAGCCGTTTGACGACAATTGGTCTGGTACTGGTTCTTATTCCGGTAGTGATGACCGCAGTGGTTGGCTGGCACTGGTTTGACGTGACCACCTATCAGGCAAACTGGAACACTTCTGCTACGACGGACAGCCATGCGGTTGTTAAAAGTATCCTGCTCTGTCTGTGGGCCTTTGTGGGGGTAGAATCTGCTGCCGTGAGTACCGGGATGGTGAAAAACCCGAAACGTACCGTACCGCTGGCCACAATGCTGGGGACCGCGCTGGCAGGCATCGTTTATATTGCAGCGACTCAGGTTATCGCCGGTATGTACCCAGCGTCTGAAATGGCCGCATCCGGCGCGCCGTTTGCTATCAGCGCTTCTACTATCCTTGGCGGCTGGGCTGCGCCGATGGTTTCCGCCTTCACCGCCTTTGCTTGCCTGACTTCTCTCGGCTCGTGGATGATGCTGGTTGGCCAGGCCGGGGTGCGTGCCGCTAACGATGGCAACTTCCCGAAAATCTACGGCGAACTGGATAAAAACGGTAACCCGAAAAAAGGCTTGCTGCTGGCTGCAGTGAAAATGACCGTCCTGATGGTGCTCATCACGCTGATGAACTCCACTGGTGGTAAAGCTTCCGACCTGTTCGGCGAGCTGACCGGTATCGCGGTTCTGCTAACCATGCTGCCTTACTTCTACTCCTGCGTTGATCTGATTCGTTTCGAAGGCATCAACGTACGCAACTTCGTCAGCCTGATTTGCTCCATCCTCGGCTGCGGATTCTGCTTCATCGCCCTGATGGGGGCAAGCTCCTTCGAACTGGCCGGTACCTTTATCGTCAGCCTGATTATCCTGATGTTTTACGGCCGTAAAATGCACCAGCGCCAGAATAACGACAGCTCCGCTGATAGCAACACCGCCAGCGCGCATTAATCTGCAACCCTATTCCTGAGGCTCCTTCCATCACCTGTCACGACGTGGCGGGAGGGGCTTTCTTTATCTGGAGATTTGACTATGAACGTTATCGCAATCATGAATCACATGGGTGTTTACTTCAAAGAAGAACCCATCCGTGAACTGCATCGCGCCCTCGAACGCCTGGACTTCCGTATTGTCTACCCGAACGACCGTGACGACTTATTAAAACTTATCGAAAACAATGCACGTCTATGCGGCGTTATCTTCGACTGGGATAAATACAATCTCGAACTGTGCGAAGATATCAACAAAATGAACGAATATATGCCGTTGTATGCTTTTGCTAATACTTACTCAACACTGGACGTGAGCCTCAATGATCTGCGGATGCAGGTTCGTTTCTTCGAATATGCGCTGGGCGCAGCGGAGGATATTGCTAACAAAATCAAACAGAATACCGACGAGTATATCGACGCCATTCTGCCGCCGCTGACCAAAGCGCTGTTTAAATATGTGCGTGAAGGCAAATATACCTTCTGTACCCCAGGCCACATGGGTGGTACCGCGTTCCAGAAAAGCCCGGTCGGCAGCATCTTCTACGATTTCTTTGGTTCCAATACCATGAAATCCGATATCTCAATTTCAGTTTCTGAACTCGGTTCTCTGCTGGATCACAGCGGCCCGCACAAAGAAGCGGAAGAGTACATCGCCCGCGTCTTCAACGCTGAACGCAGCTATATGGTGACCAACGGCACCTCTACCGCTAACAAAATCGTCGGGATGTATTCCGCTCCGGCCGGTAGCACAGTGCTGATTGATCGTAACTGCCATAAATCGCTGACCCATCTGATGATGATGAGTGATATTACGCCAATCTACTTCCGCCCGACTCGTAACGCCTATGGCATCCTCGGCGGTATCCCGCAGAGCGAATTCCAGCATGCGACAATAGCGAAGCGCGTGAAAGAAACCCAGAACGCCACCTGGCCGGTGTACGCAGTGATCACCAACTCCACCTATGATGGTCTGCTGTACAACACTGATTACATCAAGAAAACCCTGGATGTGAAATCCATCCATTTTGACTCCGCTTGGGTGCCTTATACCAACTTCTCGCCGATTTATGAAGGCAAATGCGGGATGAGCGGCGGTCGCGTCGAAGGGAAAGTGATTTACGAGACCCAGTCCACGCACAAATTGCTGGCGGCGTTCTCTCAAGCTTCAATGATTCACGTCAAAGGCGACGTTAACGAAGAAACCTTTAACGAAGCCTACATGATGCATACCACCACTTCTCCGCACTACGGCGTGGTGGCCTCGACGGAAACCGCGGCTGCGATGATGAAAGGCAATGCTGGTAAGCGTCTGATTAACGGCTCTATCGAGCGTTCAATTAAGTTCCGTAAAGAGATTAAACGTCTGAAAAGTGAGTCCGAAGGCTGGTTCTTCGATGTCTGGCAGCCGGAACATATCGATGGTCCTGAATGCTGGCCGCTGCGCTCCGATAGCGCATGGCATGGTTTCAAAAACATCGATAACGAACATATGTATCTCGACCCGATTAAAGTCACTCTGCTGACTCCAGGGATGAAGAAAGACGGCACCATGGATGAGTTCGGTATTCCGGCCAGCATCGTGGCGAAATATCTCGATGAGCACGGCATCGTGGTTGAGAAAACTGGTCCGTACAACCTGCTGTTTCTGTTCAGCATCGGCATCGACAAAACCAAAGCGCTGAGCCTGCTGCGCGCGCTGACCGATTTCAAACGTGCGTTCGATCTGAACCTGCGGGTGAAAAACATGCTGCCGTCGCTGTACCGTGAAGATCCAGAATTCTACGAAAACATACGCGTTCAGGAACTGGCGCAGAACATTCATAAACTGATTGAGCATCATAACCTGCCGGATCTGATGTTCCGCGCATTTGAAGTGCTGCCGACTATGATGATCACGCCGTATGCCGCGTTCCAGAAAGAGTTGCACGGTCACACCGAAGAGGTTTATCTCGAAGAGATGGTGGGTCGCGTCAACGCCAACATGATCCTGCCGTATCCTCCGGGAGTACCGCTGGTCATGCCGGGTGAAATGATCACCGAAGAGAGTCGTCCGGTACTGGAGTTCCTGCAGATGCTATGCGAAATCGGCGCCCACTATCCGGGCTTCGAAACCGATATCCACGGCGCTTATCGTCAGGCGGATGGTCGTTACACTGTGAAAGTGCTGAAAGAAGGGAACAATAAATAATCGATGCACAACAGGGAAGTAGCAGGCCACTTCCCTGTTTCACGCTGCAAGGAAAGCATATGAAAACACTCTCGCTCCAGTCAGTTAACGCCGTTGCGGTGATGGCGACAAGTCCGGGCTGACCGGGAAACCTCCCCGGTAGCGCTGCGCTTACCGGGGCTACACAATCGTGCCACCTGGTAGCCGCATCCATAACCGGAGTGAAAATTCGCTCCTTGCACCGTTTACTGAACAGGGGGGATATTCTGGAGGATGCGGAAACCGAAGATAAAAAAATGTTACTGAAGTGATGGCTGAGTGAAATCAGCCGGAATTGAAACCAGGTTCCTTAAGATTGTTCTTTGGTGTCGACACCAGGACAGGCCGCGCTGGGTAGTAACCTGGTTCAATTATCGAAGCAAGTTTGCAAGCAGGGTTATGAGGAACCAACATGTCTGAACAACAAGCACAAGGTGCCAATGAGGCAATTGACCTTAATAATGAACTGAAAACCCGTCGTGAAAAACTGGCTGCCCTGCGTGAGCAGGGCGTGGCGTTCCCGAACGATTTTCGTCGTGACCATACTTCTGACCAACTCCATGCTGAATTCAATGGTAAGGAAAACGACGAACTCGCCTCTCTGAATGTCGAGGTCGCCGTTGCTGGCCGCATGATGACCCGCCGTATTATGGGTAAAGCATCTTTCGTCACTTTGCAGGATGTCGGCGGTCGTATTCAGTTGTACGTCTCCCGCGACGATCTGGCGGAAGGCGTCTACAACGAGCAGTTTAAGAAATGGGATCTCGGCGACATCATCGCCGCCCGCGGTAAGCTGTTCAAAACCCAGACTGGAGAACTCTCCATTCACTGTACCGAGCTGCGCCTGCTGACCAAAGCATTGCGTCCGCTACCGGACAAATTTCATGGCTTACAGGATCAGGAAGCGCGCTATCGTCAGCGCTATCTGGATCTGATTTCCAACGAAGAGTCGCACCACACCTTCAAGGTTCGTTCGCAGATCCTCGCCACCATGCGTCAGTTCATGGTGGCGCGCGGTTTTATGGAAGTAGAAACGCCGATGATGCAGGTGATCCCCGGCGGCGCCTCAGCGCGTCCGTTTATCACCCATCACAACGCTCTCGATCTGGATATGTATCTGCGCATCGCGCCGGAGCTGTACCTGAAACGGCTGGTGGTTGGTGGTTTCGAGCGTGTGTTCGAAATCAACCGTAACTTCCGTAACGAAGGTATCTCCGTTCGTCATAACCCAGAGTTCACCATGATGGAACTCTATATGGCGTATGCGGATTATAAAGATCTGATCGAACTTACCGAATCTCTGTTCCGCACTCTGGCGCAGACTGTGCTGGGTAAAACCGAAGTACCGTACGGCGACCAGGTATTCGATTTTGGTAAGCCGTTTGAAAAACTGACTATGCGTGAAGCGATCAAGAAATACCGCCCCGAAACCGAGATGGCGACACTGGATAACTTCGATGCGGCAAAAGCGCTGGCGGGGTCCATCGGTATTTACATCGAGAAAAGCTGGGGCCTGGGACGTATCGTCACCGAGATCTTCGATGAAGTGGTGGAAGCGCATCTGATCCAGCCGACCTTTATTACCGAATACCCGGCAGAGGTTTCGCCGCTGGCGCGCCGTAACGACATGAACCCGGAAATCACCGACCGCTTTGAGTTCTTTATCGGCGGGCGTGAAATCGGCAACGGCTTTAGCGAGTTGAACGACGCTGAAGACCAGGCGCAGCGTTTCCAGGATCAGGTCAAAGCCAAAGCGGCGGGGGATGACGAAGCGATGTTCTATGACGAAGACTACGTCACCGCGCTGGAATATGGTCTGCCGCCGACCGCTGGTTTGGGTATCGGTATCGATCGCATGGTGATGCTATTCACCAACAGCCACACCATCCGTGATGTGATCCTGTTCCCGGCAATGCGCCCGCAGAAGTAAAGCACGCTGAAACCAGCCCCCTCGTTTGTCTGAACTGGGGGCCTTAATTTCGAATTATTTATATCCGTCATACTCCAGGTTGCAGGACGGCAGTCTTCGATTGTGCAAATTCGTTCCTGACGAATTTATTACCCTCTTGCCGCCATCCGGCAACTCAAATTAGTTAGGGTATAACGGTTCGATGAGCGATGATATACCAGCGCCTGGCCCGCAAGCTGCGGTGAACCTCGCAGGGAGGTCAGCGCACCACCACCGGGGCTAAAGCTCTTCGGTCACGATTTTTGCCGCCGCGGCTAACACATCTTTGCGGCTTTTCGCATTCTGCTGCGGCTGGGTAAAAAATGTCACTAACACCAGCGGGGCATGGTTTTCCGGCCAGATAACCGCGATATCATTGGTGGTGCCATAATCCCCGACCCCGGTTTTATCCCCGACCACCCAGCTTTCCGGCAGGCCTGCGCGAATGCTTTGCCCGCCGGTAGTATTCCCTTTCAGCCATGTCACTAACTGGGCGCGCTGCTGTTCGCCCAGCGCATCGCCAAGCGTCAGCTTGTGCAGGCTTTCGGCCATCGCCAGCGGCGTGGTTGTATCGCGCTCATCACCCGGAATTGCGGTGTTCAGCGTCGGCTCCGTACGGTCGAGACGAAAAATGATATCACCAATGCTGTGGGCAAATTCGGTCACTTTTTCCGGCCCGCCAAGATAACCTATGATCTTATTCATAGCGGTATTGTCGCTGTATTGCAGTGCGGCAGCGCTTAATTCCGCCAGCGTCATTCCGCTCTGCAGATGTTTTTCGGTAATTGGGCTCCAGACCACCAAATCCGATTCTTTAATCGCCAGCCTTTTATTCTTCACATCGTGATTGCTTTCGCTCTGTTTTAACACTGCGGCGGCAGCCATCACTTTACCGATGCTGCACATCGCAAAACGTTCGTCGCTGCGATATAAGGTTTGAGAATTATCTGCAGTGTTAATCAACGCAACGCCCAATCGACCGCCAGAGCTTCTTTCCAGGTCTGCCAGCTTTTGCTGGATAGCGCTGGTGTTGGCCCATACTGGACTGCTCGCGAGCAGTAGCGGAACGGCGGCGACGGCCATCAGGGCGGTTTTACGCCATGAGCTTCTAATCATCTCTGACTCCTTGATAGTGAGTAGCTGCCCCGGACTATCCGCGACACCTTGTATTTTGACAAGCAATAACTTAGAGCCTGTCTGAATCTCAGCAGTCAATTTCTCTTGTGCTCATCCGGCACTGTTTTATGTGCCCACCATTATTGGTAGGGATGATGTCTGATACCAGGCCTCATAAACACGTTACCTCATCGGTAATACCAGTACGGATAATTTATAAAACTGGCCGCGTGCTCAGCAACCTGGGTAACGGGGCGGCTGGTCTGACAAACCTGCGTCATAAGCCTGTGTACGTTTTGTACAGTCTTCACAATCGACAGTTTTTTTACAGGTGTTTACAAAAAATAACCATTGTTTTACTGTTGTCTTTTTTACAGGAATTATCTGAAGGGTAGGTCGTGAGCGGGAAGAGAAAATCAGGCGCTAAAAAAGGTGTTTTTGTTGTCAGTGATTATGTCTTCGCGATGTTTATTGCAGCACCATTCGTTGCATTTTCCTGTGCGCTGGCCGCATCGCTTTCCCGACCTTCAGAATCCGCCGTACCTCCCGCCACTCAGGGGCGCTGGTTCTCCAGCCAGTTTACCGTTGGGATGCCAGTGAACTATCCGGACTGGCTGGCACCCGATCACCTCACTATTTATTACCGCGTGTCGGTGGCGTTTTAAGGGACAGGGAAGATGGATAACATTCAGGCTCGT
>DASYFN010000053.1:0-27499 GCA_036498385.1 Klebsiella sp. | reverse complement strand
AGTCATGCTGAATATCATACGGGATTTCAGCGTAGATTAGTCAATATGAAAAAATGTCTCCTGACGACGAGATTTTTTATCCTGATACATCGCGTCGTCGGCGGCGCGCAGCGCCTGTTCGACATCCAGTTGCTGAGGGTCCGCTTCGATAATGCCAAAACTGGCACCGGGATAGTTAATCCGTTGCTCGCCAAGAAAATAGGTCCCCATCAACTCGTTACGTAAAGCGGCGATATACGCCTGCTGATCCGCTAATTCGGTACCATGGCCAACGATTAAAAATTCATCGCCGCCGAGGCGGCCAACGATATTGCCGTTGCGCACGCGGGCATTCAGGCGTTCGCCTACCTGGATCAGAAACATGTCACCGCACGGGTGGCCGAATCGGTCATTTATCGCTTTAAAACCATCGAGATCGATAAAAATGAGTAACACGCTACGCTGCTGCTCACGGGCCTGCAGAAACTGCGCGTTAAGATGTTTAAACAGCGAGCGGCGATTTGGCAAGCCGGTTAGCTCATCGGTGTACGAGTGCATTTCGAGAGCAACATTAGCCGCGCGAAGCTGCTGCACCAGTGTTTCTTTCTCAACGTAGTGGGAGATGAGTTTGGCAAACAGATTCATCACCTGCTCGCCTTCAAGGTTATAGGGCTGCCTTTCCCGGCTGGTGGCGCACAGAGTGCCGAACAATGAGCCGTCGGTCAGGCGTACCGGAATGCTGAAAAAAGTGGCGATACCCAAATTCTGCGCGGCGATACATGACCCCCAGCGTTCAGCCACATCGTTGCTGAATAGGCAATGATCGTCCAGCGCGCGTTTACAGAGAGAATCACTCCACGGAACGGAGAAACCTTCAGGGATCTGCATTTCACTGCTGTTATGCGCATACATAATCAGCTGACGCTGCGCTTCGAAGTCGATGCGAGTCAGGTAGGTGGATTCCATGCGGGTAACAAGCTCCAGCATCTCAAGCAGTTGCCGCACCAATGTTTCCAGGGAGTGTTCAGTGGCGAGTGTTTGCGAAACGCGAGCGAGGATAAAATCGGACATGAATAATACGGCTCCCGAACGCTAATCGTGACTACCAGCAAGCTATGTAAAAACGACAATCAGCGCAGAATAAACAGAGATACATAAAATTTAACACATCTGTTAGCAGAATACCTGCATCGGTAACCGGGAAAAAAGCCCCGTCGGAGGCGACGGGGCAAAACTTATTGGTTATGGAATGATCTGTTCTCTGGTCAGTTCGGGAACTGAGCTACTCTATGATGCAAAAGTGCAGCTAAAATGGAGAAACCGTGAAGATGCCGGGGTAAAGATCGCTTTGATCAAGTTAAGGAGGGGAAATGAAGTGGATAACCATCCTATTGCCTCTGGCGTTAGCCGGATGCGTAAAGACTCTGCCGACACCACCAGCACCTCCGGTGGGGATGGCTAACACGGCTTCGGTTTATTGCGCACAACTGAAAGGGACCCAGGTTCCCATCCAAAGTCCGCAGGGAGTACGCACTGACTGTAGGTTGCCCAGCGGCGAAACGATAGACGAATGGGAACTCTGGCGCCGCGATCACCCGGCTAAGCCGTAGCGCTTATTGTAGCGATTTCAGCCAGTCAGCAAGCACCTGAGCGTGGTTTTGCCGGGTGTTTTTCGCCGCATAGAGCAAGGTCAGCGTCTGTTGAGTCGCCAATGCGGCCAGATGCTGACCTTCTTCGCGGTGGGCATCAAGCTCCTGGCGATAGAGCTGACTAAAGTGGGCAAAATCAATAATCTCGCTATGAAAAGCCTTACGTAAATCTGCTGATGGCGTAAGACTTTTGCACCACTCATCGCAGTTGAGCGCCTCTTTTTTAACCCCTCGTGGCCACAGACGGTCTACCAGGACGCGGTAGCCATCGTTTTCATCCTGCGGGTCATAAACGCGTTTACATTGAATCATCGTCACGCTCCTTTTGTTCCATCCAGGTAAATAAGCAGCGGGAACTGCTGGTCAGAAAACCCCGTCATGCCGTATAACGCCATGGTACAACCTTTCTCTCGCGCTGTTTTTAGCGCCAGTCAGAGCAAATTACCCGCTTTCAGGAGCATAGAAAATAAGGATTGTGTTCTGTCTTTGAGATCGCTAACCTGAGGTTCCTTGTGTTGTCTGATAATTGCTCTGACATAAGGATCCTACTATGAATTCCCCCCTGCGTATTGCCCTGGTTGGTGATTACAACCCTGGTGTCGTTGCTCATAAAGCGATTCCCCTGGCCATTGATGATGCCGCCGCTGTACTGGAGCTTTCCTTGCGCTATGACTGGCTGGCAACCCGTGAGATAAAATCCGCTGATGACCTCGCCGACTATGATGCTATTTGGGTGGTTCCCGCCAGCCCCTATAAAAATGCCGCAGGCGCATTTATCGCCATTCGTCACGCCCGGGAAAACGGTATTCCGTTCCTTGGCACCTGTGGCGGATTTCAGCACGCCATCATTGAATACGCGCGCAATGTTATGGGCTGGTGGGATGCCGCGCATGCGGAAACCGATACCGAAGGCCGGATGGTCATCGCGCCGCTAAGCTGCTCGCTGGTAGAAAAGACGGATAATATTGAACTGCGCGCCAATACGCTTATCGCTCGCGCTTATGGTCGCGACAGCATTCAGGAGGGCTATCACTGTAATTATGGGATTGCCGACGATTTTGCTCGCGAGCTGGAGCAGGGCGATCTGCGGGTAACCGGATGGGATGATGAAGGTGAGATTCGGGCGGTAGAACTGGTGACGCACCCGTTCTTTGTCGCCACGTTATTCCAGCACGAGCGTAATGCGCTGGAAGGAAAACCTGCACCGCTGATTCATGCGTTTTTACGCGCGGCAAGTCAGTGATCAAGCGCCCGATGGAGATCGCCGGGCAGACGGCGCAGAGCCTGCACTATGATCCCGCCACTGCCTTCCCAATAAATAGCGAAATGATCCCGGCGGCGATCAGCGGGCCGACCGGAACGCCGCGAAAGAGGGCGACGCCGATGACGGTGCCGACCAGTAGCCCGGCAACCAGTTGCGGCTGAGAGCCCATCAGCGACACGCCGCGGCCACCAAGCCAGGAAACAAAAATGCCAACGGCAATCGCCAGCAGCGACTTCCAGTTCACAAAGGAGTGAAGCAGCGTTGAGGGCGGCAGCGTGCCGCTGGCGATGGGGGCCATCACGCCAATGGTGAGAATAATAATGCCAATGGTCAGCCCCTGCTTTTCAATCCACGGGAAGAAAGCATTGAGCGGGGTGACGCGGACGATAATTAAAACCAGTATTGAAATAGCAACGGTAGTGTTATGGCTAATAAAGCCGAGCGCCGCCAGGCCCAGCAGTATTAACAGGGTGGTGTCAAGCATGTGCAGAGATCCTTGCCAGAGTACAAAAAAGAAAAGCCCGTTTACTCTACGCATTATCGCGTAAGTAAACAGGTTTTTTTATCGCATACTCGCCATTTGCGGTATCTGCATGTCTGGCATTGAAGGTAATTTCCGGGAAACGCTCAAACAGCAGCGGATCGGCAACCAGCCGCAATACGGGGGGAAACTGAGGGGGATATCTCATTAATTAAGAAAATAAAACATACGCAAAAGACAGGAAAATCAGCCAGATAGCTACTCAAACTGGCTGATTTAATTTAACTAAGCATCATTCCTGGAAGCCTGCTTGTGAAACAGTTCGCGGAACACCGGATAGATATCTTCTGGATCGCGAATATGCTGCATGGCAAAGTTTTCGAACGTAGACTGCAGGTGTTCATACTCCCGCCACAGCGTCTGGTGCGCCCGACGGGTTATCTCGATATAGCTGTAGTAGCGCACCACTGGCAGGATTTTCTTCGCCAGTAGTTCGTTGCACAGCGGTGAATCGTCCGCCCAGTTATCTCCATCCGATGCCTGCGCGGCGTAGATATTCCACTGCGCCGGGTCATAGCGCTCTTTGACCACTTCATCCATCAATTTCAGGGCGCTGGAGACAATCGTGCCGCCAGTTTCCTGCGAATAAAAGAACTCGTGTTCATCGACCTCTTTAGCCTGCGTATGGTGGCGTATATAAACGACATCAACGTTTTTATAGGTCCGGCTGAGAAACAGATACAGTAGGATGTAAAAACGTTTTGCCATATCCTTTGTCGCCTGGTCCATGGAGCCGGAGACGTCCATCAGGCAAAACATGACCGCCTGACTTGACGGTTCTGGCCGTTTTTCGTAGTTCTTGTAACGCAGATCGAAAGTATCAATAAACGGTACGCGATCGATTTTCGCCCGTAATTCGGCTATCTCTTTGCGCAGTCGCTCCTCTTCCAGTAGTTGCGCCGGTTCGCTTTTGCTGATGAGAGCGAGCTCTTCTTCCAGCGTATGCAGTTCCCGGCGTTTACCCGCGGTCATCGCCGTGCGCCGCGCCAGCGAGTTTTGTAGCGATCGAACGACGCTGATATTGGCGGGAACACCGTTAGCGGTATAACCCGCGCGATGGGTTTTAAACTCCGTCAATTGACGCTGGTGGTTTTTCTTCAGATTCGGCAGGGCGAGATCTTCGAATAACAGATCCAGATATTCATCTTTCGAAATCTGAAAGACAAACTCATCCTGGCCTTCGCCATCGGCGCTGGCTTGTCCCTGACCGCTGCCTCCACCGCCTCCGCCGCCCTGAGGGCGTTCAATACGGTCATTTTGTACAAAGTGATCGTTACCGGGGTGTACGCGATTACGCAGACCGCCGCGTCCCTGATGAAACATCGGTTCGTTAATATCGTCCGTTGGGATGGAGACGGACTCCCCGCTCTGAATATCGGTCACCGAGCGCTTGTTTATGGCCTCGGAGATCGACTGCTTTATCTGCGCTTTATAGCGACGCAGAAAGCGCTGCCGATTGACGGCGCTTTTATTTTTCCCGTTCAGGCGTCGGTCTATGAACCAGGTCATATGCCCTCCTGTACTGCATTTGCCAACTATGCCCCGACCATTCAAGCGTGGGAAATAAGCCCCGTCGCTGAACGTCATTGGGTCTTCGCAGTTATTATTAGCAGCCCGACAGCGGTTGGCTGCCGGGCTGATCTATCAGGATGATTTACGTACCCGCAAATACCATTCGCACAGCAGGCGCACCTGCTTGCGGGTATAACCTTTCTCCATCATGCGGTCGACAAAGTCATCGTGTTTCTTCTGCTCATCGGTTGACGTTTTGGTGTTGAAGGAAATCACCGGCAACAGCTCTTCAGTATTAGAGAACATTTTCTTCTCAATAACCGTGCGCAGTTTCTCGTAGCTGGTCCAGTTTGGATTACGCCCGTTGTTGTGCGCTCTGGCGCGCAGCACAAAGTTGACTATCTCATTACGGAAGTCTTTCGGGTTACTGATCCCGGCAGGCTTCTCGATTTTCTCCAGCTCTGCATTCAGCGACTCGCGGTCAAACAACTGACCGGTATCCGGGTCGCGATACTCTTGATCCTGGATCCAGAAGTCGGCGTAGGTGACATAACGGTCGAAAATGTTCTGCCCGTATTCAGAGTAGGATTCAAGGTAAGCGGTCTGGATCTCTTTACCGATAAACTCGGCGTATTTCGGGATCAAATAGCCTTTCAGGAACTCGAGGTAACGCTCTGACTGCTCCTGTGGGAACTGTTCACGCTCGATTTGCTGCTCCAGGACGTAGAACAGATGCACCGGGTTGGCGGCGACTTCGGCGTGGTCAAAGTTAAATACCCGCGACAAAATTTTGAACGCGAAGCGGGTAGACAAACCGTTCATTCCTTCATCAACGCCAGCATAATCACGATACTCCTGATAGGATTTCGCTTTCGGGTCAGTATCTTTCAAACTTTCGCCGTCATAGACACGCATTTTTGAGTAAATGCTTGAATTTTCCGGCTCTTTCAGGCGCGACAGAATCGAGAAGCGCGACAGTGTTTCCAGAGTGCCCGGCGCGCAAGGCGCATGAGCCAGCTCGCTGTGATTAAGCAGTTTTTCATAGATACGGATCTCTTCCGAGATGCGCAGGCAATAAGGCACCTTGACGATATAAACGCGGTCGAGGAAGGCCTCATTGTTTTTGTTATTACGGAAGGTAACCCATTCCGATTCGTTGGAGTGGGCGAGGATAATCCCATTGAACGGCAGGGCTGAGATCCCTTCGGTGCCGTTATAGTTGCCTTCCTGCGTTGCGGTCAGCAGCGGATGCAGCACCTTGATAGGCGCTTTAAACATCTCCACAAACTCCATTAACCCCTGATTGGCGCGACACAAGGCACCGGAATAGCCATAGGCATCCGGGTCATTCTGCGCGTAGTGCTCCAGTTTACGGATATCCACTTTACCGACCAGCGCGGAGATGTCCTGATTGTTCTCGTCGCCAGGCTCTGTTTTGGCGATGGCAATCTGCGCCAGTATTGACGGCCACACTTTCACCACGCGGAACTTAGTGATGTCGCCGCCGAATTCATGCAGGCGCTTGGCCGCCCACGGCGACATAATTGTCCCCAGATAGCGGTTTGGAATGCCGTACTCTTTATTGAGGATTTGCGCATCCTCCTGCGGATTGAACAGGCACAGCGGGTGGTCGTTGACCGGACTGCGTTCACCGTTAGCGCTGAGTACATAGATAGGTACGCGCTGCATTAAGGACTTCAGGCGTTCGGCAAGCGATGATTTACCGCCGCCCACAGGTCCCAGCAGATACAGAATCTGTTTCTTCTCTTCCAGCCCCTGAGCGGCATGTTTTAAGTAAGAAACAATTTGCTCAATAGCATCTTCCATACCGTAAAACTCTTCAAATGCCGGATAGCGTGCGACAACCCGGTTTGAAAAGAGACGGGATAGCCTGGGTTCCTGGGCCGTATCGACCATGACCGGCTCACCGATGGCCATCAGCAATCTTTCTGCTGCGTTAGCATAAGCACTGCGATCTTGCCGACAGATGGTAAGAAACTCCTGCAGTGTGAACTCTTCGTCCTTGGCAGCTTCATAGCGCTGGCGATAGTGATCGAATATATTCATGGCATGCCGTCCTTTCGTTTTTAGCACAGGTTGAGAGCCGTTCATATGAATAGTGGGAGCCCCCGGAAGAGGTAAGCTGCACAGCGCTCTCTGATTCTCCAGCAACCCTTATGCCAGGTTGGTGAGGTCTCTGGATAACGTGCCCCGCATTTACTTCTTCTAAATTAAAGCGTAGATGCATTTGGAAAACTTGCATGACGTAGAAAATCAATTTCAATGACATATCAATAACTCATCCGGAAAAACAGTCTCTTTTTTGCACTTCTTGTTTCGCAGCGTCATGATACTGTCATTAAGATGTCAGTTTGTGGTCATCGGATGATGAGAGCCTGGTGTGTTCAGTGTAATGACGGGTAAAGAATTTGAGGCATGACGTATACAAAGTTAAACTGTTTGCGCTGATTATTTGACAACAGGAATATGGATCGTGACTAAAATCAAACTTCTGGCACTTGGTGTGTTGATTGCGACCTCCGTATCTGCCGTACACGCAGAAGGAAAGTTCACGTTAGGGGCGGGTGTAGGGGTCATCGAACATCCATACAAGCAATATGATGCTGATGTTTATCCGGTGCCCGTGATTAATTATGAGGGTGATAACTTCTGGTTTCGCGGTTTAGGCGGTGGTTACTATCTGTGGAATGATACCAACGACAAGCTCTCTGTAACCGCCTACTGGTCGCCGATGTACTTTAAGCCGGACAACAGCGATAGTGAGCAGATGCGTCGCCTGGATAGACGTAAATCCACTGTGATGGCGGGGCTTTCCTACATTCACAATACGCAGTACGGTTTCCTGTGTACCACACTGGCAGGCGATACGCTGGATAACAGCAACGGTATTGTATGGGATCTGGCCTGGCTGTATCGCTATATCAACGGCAACCTGACGCTCACGCCAGGTATTGGCGTAGAGTGGAACAGCGACAACCAGAACGAGTACTACTATGGTGTTTCGAAGCATGAGTCAAATCGCAGCGGCATGCGCAGCTACGATCCGGACAGCGGCTGGAACCCATACCTGGAGCTATCGGCAAACTATCGATTCCTCGGCGACTGGAGCGTATATGGCGTTGCGCGCTATACCCGTTTGTCTGACGAAATCACCGATAGCCCAATGGTAGACAAATCCTGGAGCGGCGTGATTTCTACAGGCGTCACTTACACTTTCTGATAGTGCATTATCACAGGGCAATTTGTGCATCAAAACAGGGCATCATGCCCTGTTTTGCATTACGGTGGTGCAATCAATCCCGGGAGGTATCTATGACAGAAAGGACAATCAGTTTTAGCCAGCATCCGGCTGTTCCCGTCATTGGGCAGGGGACCTGGTATATGGGCGAAAACCCGGCGCTGCGCGTTCAGGAGTCTGCTGCACTACGCGCGGGCATCGACCTTGGGCTAACGGTTATCGATACGGCGGAAATGTATGCTGACGGTGGCGCCGAAGAGGTGGTCGGCGAGGCCATTCGCGGCCAGCGCGAACGCGTGGTGCTGGTATCGAAAGTCTACCCGTGGAATGCCGGAGGGCGTAAAATAGCCAGCGCCTGCGAGGCCAGCCTGCGTCGCCTGAATACCGACTATCTGGATCTTTACCTGCTGCACTGGCGTGGTGATTATTCGTTACAGGAGACGGTTGAGGGTATGGAAGCGCTGGTGGCACAGGGCAAAATTCGTCATTGGGGCGTATCGAATCTCGATTACGATGATATGCAGCAGCTCTGGCAGGTGGAAGGCGGCAAGCAATGCGCGACTAACCAGTTGCTCTACCATCTGGCTTCTCGCGGTATTGAACATGATCTGTTGCCGTGGTGCCAGCAGCAGCAACTGCCGGTGATGGCATACTGTCCTCTGGCCCAGGCTGGTCGACTGCGCAATGGACTTTTAAATCATACCGTTGTGAAAAATATTGCGCAGGCACGGGGCGTGACCGCAGCGCAGGTGCTTCTGGCGTGGGTTATCAGTCATCAGGGCGTGCTGGCGATCCCGAAAGCATCAAGCATTGAGCATGTCAGGCAAAATGCCGCGGTACTGAATATTGTGCTGACTGATGAGGAGCTTGCGCTCCTGGATAAAGCCTACCCGGCGCCAGCAAGAAAAACGCCGCTGGATATGGTGTAAAGAAAAGCCTCGACTGAGCGAGGCTTCAGAGCGTCAATCCTCAGGCAAGGTATCGCCGGATACCGGAGGGTGGGGAAGGCGTCACCCGGCGTAACCACGAAAACGGCTTTGCCATCGGTGCGAGTTTTTAGCGTTTCACGACGCGAATGGTTTGCGCCAGACGCGAAGGTTTCTCTTCGCTGGCCTTCTGCGATTCGGTCACGCAGCAGGTTTCAACACAAACAAAGGTTTTATAGCCATCATCCGGCATGTCGCCCATGCTGACGGAAAGCGCCGGGCCTGGGTTCCAGCCCACCACGTTGCTGTTATGATGATGAGTTACGTCGATGTTGCGGTTCAGCGCATCGTCGTGAATCACGCTGCAGGTTTCGGCATTCAGGTACACGCGGTCGGTACGATCGGGAAAGGTCTCTGTACCGTTGCTTAATACGCCTTCTTCCGCGTTTTTTACTTTATCAATATAACGGTCGCCCAGGCCGCTGACTTTCACTGCCGCAATGTCACCGACGTTGAAATAGGTGTGCAGGGCGGAAGTGGTTGTAAATTCGCCGTGCGCTTCCAGTTCCATTTCGCAGGTTTTGCCCAGCCTGAAACGCGCCAACAGGGTGAACTCGTGCAACCAGTACTGGCGGGTGGCGTCGCTGCTTTTCAGTTCAAAGGTCAGCACCACACCCTTGTCATCTTCATCGTGTCCTTTCAGAGCCCATGGCAGATTGCGGGCGAAGCCGTGTGACGGCAGACCCTGCTGAGCCGAAGGGCCAAACCATGGCCAGCAAATCGGCACGCCGCCGCGTAGAGCAACGCCGCTTTTAAACGGGGTGTTGCCGCTGAGCCACAGGACTTCTTCTTCGCCAGCGGGTTTCCAGGAGAGCAGGTGAGCGCCCTGGAAAGCCACGGAGGCTTTCACCTGCGGATGGTCAACGACGATCAGCTCCAGGTCATCAAGCTGGCGGCGGGAAAGTACGGGGGTAAGCTGTTCGATAACCGGGAGGGCAAAAATTTTATTAATCATTACGCAATCCTTTTTACCCTAAATAATTCGGGTTGTGGAAAGGCGGCAAGTGAACGACAAATTCGTCAGGAACGAATTTGAACAACCGAAGATTGCCTTCGGTCAGGGACATGGATGTCCCTGATTCATCCCGATGAGCCTACTGTAGTCAGTGATTCGGGGGACTGACAAATCTGTCTGGAACAGATTTGAACGCCGCTTGCGGCGGCCCGTAAGGGCGAAGCTCATGGATGAGTCGAGTAACTCGTAGCCAACACACCTGCAACCTGAAGTATGACGGGTATATCTTTAGGCAAAAAAAAGAGCGACCAGAGTCGCTCTTACAGATTACTGTCTCATCTCAACTTATTTGGAGATGTGAGCAATCAGATCCAGAACCTTGTTGGAGTAACCCGTTTCGTTATCGTACCAGGAAACCAGTTTCACAAAGTTGTCGTTCAGAGCGATACCCGCTTTAGCGTCGAATACGGAAGTGCAAATTTCACCGTTGAAATCGGTGGAGACAACGTCGTCTTCGGTGTAACCCAGAACGCCTTTCATTGCGCCTTCGGAAGCTGCTTTGATTGCTTTCTTAATTTCTTCATAAGAAGCGGCTTTTTCCAGACGAACGGTCAGGTCAACAACGGATACGTTCGGAGTCGGAACGCGGAACGCCATACCGGTCAGTTTGCCATTCAGTTCTGGCAGTACTTTACCTACAGCTTTAGCAGCGCCGGTAGAGGATGGGATGATGTTCTGAGCTGCGCCGCGGCCGCCGCGCCAGTCTTTGTGAGACGGGCCATCAACGGTTTTCTGAGTAGCGGTAGTTGCGTGAACAGTTGTCATCAGACCTTCGATGATGCCGAAGTTATCGTTGATAACTTTTGCCAGCGGAGCCAGGCAGTTGGTGGTGCAGGATGCGTTGGAAACGATGTCCTGGCCTTCGTATTTGTCAAAGTTAGCGCCTTTAACAAACATCGGAGTGTTGTCTTTGGATGGGCCAGTCAGTACGACTTTTTTCGCGCCAGCGGTGATGTGTTTACGCGCGGTTTCGTCGGTCAGGAAGATACCGGTTGCTTCAGCAACAACGTCAACACCCACTTCGTTCCACTTCAGGTTAGCCGGGTCACGCTCAGCGGTAACACGGATTTTTTTACCGTTAACGATCAGATGACCGTCTTTCACTTCAACGGTACCGTTGAAACGGCCGTGAGTGGAGTCATACTTCAGCATGTAAGCCATGTAGTCAGCGTCTAACAGGTCGTTGATTGCAACGATCTCAATGTCAGAACGTTCCTGAGCAGCACGGAAAACAATGCGACCGATACGGCCAAAACCGTTGATACCTACTTTGATAGTCATATATTCCACCAGCTATTTGTTAGTGAATAAAAGGTTGCCTGTAAAATTACAAAAACCTTACGCAGCGTCAAGCGGAATCGTGTCAATCATTGCGACAAATCAATCCAGAGCATGCCTTTGCGTGGTCGATCTATCCCACTTTCCTTTTGAGCCCAATTCCATATGGGGGCTGCGCCCGGAATTTTAAAGGTCACTGAAGATAAAAATGTGATATCCATCACAATTACGTGGCTGCCTTTTGGCATCGCTTAAGTTTAGAACAAAAGTGTACGCTTCATTGTTAATGTTTTGTTAGAATTAATGCGAATTAAGTTGTCCTTTCACAGCGAGAAGCAAGCCAATGGCGAATAAACCCTCTTCGGACGAACTCAAAAAAAACTTGAGCGAGATGCAGTTTTACGTGACGCAGGATCACGGTACTGAACCGCCGTTCACCGGGCGGTTGCTCCATAACAAACGTGATGGCGTCTACCACTGTCTGGTGTGCGATGCAGCGCTGTTTCACTCGCAAACCAAGTATGATTCAGGCTGCGGCTGGCCGAGCTTTTATGAGCCAGTAAGCGATGACGCTATCCGCTATCTTAATGATTACTCCCACGGTATGCAGCGCACGGAAATTCGCTGCGGAAACTGCGATGCTCACCTTGGGCACGTATTCCCGGATGGCCCACAGCCCACCGGAGAGCGTTTTTGTGTTAATTCGGCCTCTTTAAGCTTCACCAGTGATGAAAACGGTGAGCAAATTAAAGGTTGAAAAAACGATTCAGCAAATTATTCCAAAAAGGAGTAAGCGGAAGATGGAAATTGATCGAATTATCGACGGTATGACGCCGGAAGTTTATCAGCGTCTGGCGACGGCGGTGGAACTGGGTAAATGGCCGGATGGCGTGGCGTTGACTGATGAACAGAAAGAGAACAGCCTGCAACTGGTGATGCTTTGGCAGTCCCGACACAATGTTGACGCACAGCATATGACCATTGATACCAACGGGCAGATGGTGATGAAGAGTAAACAGCAGTTGAAAGTTGACTTTGGTATTACGCCGCAAACTATCGCGACGTTTAAATCCTGACATTGAACAGGCCTGCGGCAGCCCGGCTAATTGTCTGCCGGGCTCTGATGCGTCAGCGCGTTATTTCTTGTTCATCATCGCTTTAAGATCGGCAAAGGGGTTATATTTTGCTTCGCCGACGCTTTTCTGCGCGTCTTCGCCAGCGACCACCGTTGAGCCGTACTGATCGGCTTCGGTGTATTTTGAGTGCTCATGATCGTGACAGTACAGGCACAGCATCTCCCAGTTGCTACCATCCTCCGGGTTATTAGAGTGATCATGGTCGATGTGGTGTACCGTCAGTTCTCGCAGGTTTGAATAGACAAACTCGCGTGAGCAGCGTCCGCAGACCCAGGGGAAGAGCTTCAGCGCTTTTTCGCGGTAACCGACTTCCAGACGGGCGTAGTTTTTCGGGATATAAGCCATAATACCCAAGCCTTCTGTTGCAAATGAAAAGCTGCGCCGGAGCAGGCGCAGCGGAATGCGGTTATCATAAACTATTATGCGTATGGTGGCACAGTGCAGATCAGTGTTTGATCCCTAATGACTCGGCCAGCTGTTTCGCTAACTGGTTTTTGTCATCCGCGCCATACTCCCAGAACATTGCGCCACCCAGCCCCTTGCTCTTGATGTAGTCGGCCTTGATAGCCACCGAGCGCGGATTTTCGTAGGAAAGGGCAAAAAGCGCTTGACCGTCGGCGGACTGCACCGACAGCCAGGGGACTTTCGCTTCATCATCCCAATGCTGACTAAAGCGATGCTGCGGATCATTGATTAACTTCGCCACGATATCGTTATATTTCACATAGGTGTCTTTCGTCAGGTCGATGCCCAGTGATTTGAATAGCTCAACCTGCTGCGCCTCAAAGTAGGGCTGGGTGACCGGATTTTTCTGCGCATCCGGTTTGCTCCAGTCAATACCTGCTTCGACGGCACGTTTTGGTACCCGGCCATAGAAACCAATCCCCAGGTTCATCTGATTCGGTTTTAAACCAGCCGCAAGATAGTTGTTGACCACGAAATCAGCGCTGTATTTATCCGCTTCTGCGACCGTCGGCCACCGGGTTGAATCGTACAGGTTGGAGTTGAAGTACTGGGTACCGTAAGCCATGTCGTAGGTCATCAGGTTGATATAGTCGAGCGATGGCGCAATCGCTTTGACGTCCACCCAGCTTTTCGGGCTCTCCGCATTAGCGCCCACGGCGATGGTCACCAGTTTTTTATCACCCACCGCCGAGCGCAGCTCTTTCAGCAGAGCGGTAAAATTATCGCGATCGGCTGGTTGACTGGCGACCAGTCCCCACGCGCCATTGACCGGATACTCCCAGTCGAGATCGATCCCATCGAGGGCGTATTTTTCAATAATCTCCAGCGCAGACTGAATAAACACCGCCCGGGTTTCTTTCGTCGCCGCCGCGCCGGAGAATCCGCGTGCTCCCCAACCGCCGACGGAAAGCAAGACTTTCAGCTGCGGATTCTGCTGGCGTAATATGGAGATTTTCTGCAAATCCTCCTGCACTTTCGGCGACAGCCAAATTTGATGCAGCTTGCTGGGGTCTTTCAGGGCATCGTTGGTTTCGTCTTTTTCGTCGTTATAGATCAGACCAAACGAGTAGTTGAGATGGGTAATCTGGCGTACGTCCAGCTTATCAATATTGCCGCCGGGGCCAGCAGTGACGTCGCCGCCGCTGTTAAAGTAGCCGACGGACATCAGTGAGTTAGCGGAAACAACGCTCGCGCAGAGCAGGGGTAAAGCTGCCAGCAAAGGCAAAAGTTTCATAGCGGATCCTCTTTGACTTAAAAGTGACGTTAAAAAGCAAACACGCCACAGAAATGGCGTGGCGAAAAATAAACCCATGCAGGCTAGCATCTTCCGCAGAGTAAAACTGCGAATGTGTTCACGGCAGCATTAGTTCTGCGACGCGGATATGAAGCATTACAACGCCGACAGCGGCCCCGTACACTTATCGTGGCGGCACAAAGAGAGGATTCAGGCCGTTAACCAATTGGCGCAAGCCTTTCATTAGCCAGAGCAGGCGGAAATCAAAAAAACATGATCCGCCAGGCGAGCGAAGTCTGGCGTGAGATAACGCGCCGACAGGGATGACGCCTGTCGGCGTATTTTATGCGAGGGATCCCAGCCAGTCGTCAAGGGTATACAGCGTTGCTCCCGCGGCGGCCATCTCCATAAACGCCAGATTGCTGTCTTGCGGCTGAATATTCACCCCGCGGCAGCCATCGGTAATCACGTTGACGGTATAGCCCAGCGTCAGGGCGTCGAGCACGGTAAACTTGACGCAGTAGTCGGTGGCCAGACCAAGTACCGTTAGCTCGGTGATCGCATGCTCGCGTAGCCACGCATCGAGCTGGGTTTTCTGCCGGTGACCGTTGTCGAAAAAGGCGCTGTAACTATCAATAGCCGGATTTTCGCCTTTGTGGAACACGGCGGCAATATCCTGCTGTTTGAGCAGCGGATGCATCGCCGCGCCTTCGCTATTTTGCACACAGTGATCAGGCCAGAAGGTTTGCGCCAGGCCGTCTAGCTCGCCCTGACTATAGGGTTCAACCTGATGCTGGCTGGCAAAACTGCCATGATTCGCCGGGTGCCAGTCCTGACTGGCAATCACCGTTTCGCCTCGCGCCAGGCTCCAGTCGATCAACTGGTTGGCGACATCTATCGTACTATCGCCCTGTGGGACGGCAAGTGCGCCACCAGCGCAAAAATCATTTTGTAAATCAACCAGTAGCAGCGCGCGTTGGGTCATGTGCTTCTCCTTACTCATCGGGTGTCAGTTCGCCGCGCAGATTCTCCTGCATTGCGCGACGGATAGCCGCAACGTCCATTTCCTGGCTCAGCAAATAGTGTAGCTTGGTCAGCGTGGCTTCGACGGTCATATCAAAACCGCTAATCACGCCAGCCTGTGCGAGCGCGTTGCCGGTGGCGTAACCGCCCATGTTGACCTTACCGGACATACACTGGGTTAAATTAATCACCACAATACCGCGCTGGCTGGCTTCGGTCAGAACCTGAATAAACTCGCTATTCTGCGGCGCGTTGCCGACGCCATAAGAGCGCAGGATCAGCGCTTTGACCGGCTGGAGCAGGAAGTTGCGCACCACATCGGCGGAAATACCGGGATAAATCGTCACCACGCCAATCGGCTGCGGCGTGATGGGATGAACCACCAGCTTGCCGCGACCATGCGGCGCGGGAGGCGTGCCGAGCCGGCGAATGTGAATGCCAGCTTCCAGCAGGGGCGCCAGATTTGGCGAAGCGAAGGCATTAAAACCGTCGGCATGGGCCTTTGTCGTACGGTTGCCGCGGTAGAGGCGGTTGTTGAAGAACAACGACACTTCGTTAATCGGATAGTTGGCGGCGATGTACAGCGCGTTGAGCAGGTTTATCTGTCCATCAGAGCGCAGCTCGGCAAGAGGGATTTGTGACCCTGTCACAATAACCGGTTTCCCCAGATTCTCCAGCATGAAGGAGAGCGCCGAGGCGGTAAATGCCATGGTATCCGTGCCGTGCAGGATCACGAAACCGTCGTACTGATCATAATGGTCGCGAATATCATCGGCGATATGCTGCCAGTCTCCCGGCGTCATATCGGAAGAGTCCATCAACGGGGCGTATTCATGAATGGTGAAGTCCGGCATCTCCGGGCGGTGAAATTCGGGCATTAAAGCCAACTGACGTTGTAAATGGCCAGAAACGGGAATGTAGCCGTGTTCAGAACGCTGCATACCAATGGTGCCGCCGGTATAGGCAACGTAAATAGATTTCTTCTGCATAGCATCGCTTAGGTTATACGTAGACAGGCGCAGTATATACCCGTCACGCCACAAGTTGCAGGGGCGTTGGCTGCTTTAGTGTATTGCAGTGGCTTGCCTTACACAAAATCATTCACGCTGCATCGAGGCGGCAAGCAAAGAAATCTCGGGGAGCATAGTTAACTATGTGACCAGAGTTTCTGCGCGTAGCCAACAAAGAGGTGGCGTGAAGGATGAAGTGGATAAATGCCGCCCCGTGGGATGGGGCGGCAGAGGATTAACGAATATTGGCGCAGGTTAAGCAGAAAGCGTAACGGCTCTGCGGATCGTTGAATGCTGCCAGCTTGTCGCTCTCAGTTTTCACCGCATTAGCCGCAGCGGCCACCGGCGCGGGCAGATATGCTTGTATTGCTGCTGGCAGCGCCGCGCGAACTGAACCTGTCAGGCTATCAACAACCATCGAGAAGAAGGTCGGCTCCTCCTGGAAAAAGTTGATATGCCACTGGGTCAGCTTCGCCAGCTCGGCAGCTTTCGCCACTGCGTCGTCAAAGTCCCCAAGGCTGTCGACCAGGCCTTTTGCTTTCGCATCTTCACCGGTCCAGACGTGGCCCTGAGCGATTTGGTCGATTTTTTCCGGCGTGCTCTTACGCGCGTTTGCCACCAGAGTAATAAAACGCTTGTAGCCGTTTTCGATGCTCAGTTGCATCAGTTGCTGTACTTCCGGCGGCAACGCTTTGGTGGTGGAGACATCGGCCAGCGGCGAGGTTGCCACGCCGTCGGTATGTACGCCAATCGAGCCGAGCGTATTTTCGACGGTATTAATCACCCCAAAGATACCGATAGAGCCGGTAAGGGTGCTTGGGCTAGCGACGATATAATCCGCCGGGGTGGAGATCCAGTAGCCACCGGAGGCCGCCATGCCACCCATCGATACCACAACTGGTTTACCGGCCGCTTTTGCCGCCGCCAGCTCTTCGCGAATCACCTCGGAGGCGCTGACGCTGCCGCCCGGGCTGTTAACCCGCAGCACGATAGCTTTAACTTTCGGATCCAGGCGCGCGTCACGGATCTGCGCAGCGGTGGTGTCGCCACCGACGTTACCCGGTGTTTCTTCGCCATCCATAATCGCGCCGTTAGCAAAGATAACCGCAATTGCGGAACCCTTATCGGCAGGCGTTTTCACCGTGTAATCGTAGTAGCTGATTGCGCTGTAGTTTTTATCCGCTTTGCTCCAGCCAAACTGCTTAGTCAGCGCTTTCTCCACATCGGTGGCGGTACCCAGCTCATCAACCAACTTATTATCCAGCGCGTATTTTGCGGTGTCACCATCGACTTTACGCAGGCCATCAATCACGCCCTGAGCGCCAGGGAAGAGCTGCTGAGCGGTGATCTGGCGGTTGGCGGCAATGGTGTTGAGGTAGCTTTGCCACAGCTCGCCAATCCAGCGGCTATCCGCCTCGCGCGCTTCCGGAGACATATCGTCGCGGATAAACGGCTCTACCGCCGACTTATAGGTGCCGACGCGGAATACATGGGTCGATACCTTCAGCTTGTCGAGCAGCGATTTGTAGTACAGGCCGTTGGTCGCGAAGCCGTGCAGGTCCACTGCGCCCTGCGGCGAGAGCCAGATCTTATTGGCGAAGCTGGCCAGATAGTACTGACCCTGGCTGTAGCTGCTGCCGATGGCATAGACCGGCTTGCCGCTATCGCGGAATTCGCGCAGCGCTTTACCGATATACTGCATCGACGGCTGATCGCCGCCAGCAAAGTTTTTCAGATCCAGTACGATGCCAGTGATATTCCGGTCATCTTTCGCCTGGCGAATCGTCTGTACAATATCGAACAGCGAGTTTTCCTGCAGACGATCGGAGCTGGCGCCAAACAGTTGACGGCCAATCACCCCAAGCTTGCTGCTGGCTGAAGGTTTATCGACCACCACGCCGGTGATATCCATCAGCAGCGCGCCGCGGGTTGTATGCTCTGTTGTTGTATTACTGAACTGGGCCCAGATGCTGACGCAGATCAGCACCAGCACCAGGAACACGACGTTCAGTGCGAGCTGGCGGATGAAGTTGAGCACTCGCCATGTCCATTTAAAAATGCCGGCGATCAGTCGCCAAAGAGTTCGCATGTATTCTCCCTAACCATTATCAAAAATGGGCGAGCCGCAGGGGCTGCCGCGTCTGGCTATCCTAATGAGAGTGCAGTCGGTTGTCAGCAGGAATCACCCGCTGGGCTGTAACAAAATCCTTGCGCATGTTAATTTTATGAAAAATGACCTCACAGGAGTTATACAGATGGATGCTCTCGAACTACTGGTTAATCGCCGCAGCGCTTCACGTCTGACCGACCCGGCTCCGGCTGGCGAACATCTGGAAAACATCCTTCGCGCTGGCCTGCGCGCGCCGGACCACGGGACGCTACAGCCGTGGCGCTTCTTTATTATTGCCGATGAAGGGCGTGAGCGCTTCAGTCAACTGCTGGAAAAAGGCGCAGTGGCGGCAGGGGGAGATGAGAAAGAGATTGAAAAAGCCCGCAGCGCGCCGTTTCGCGCGCCGCTGATTATTACGGTGGTGGCGCGCTGTGAAGATCATCCGAAGGTCCCGTCGTGGGAACAAGAGATGTCAGCGGGTTGTGCGGTGATGGCCATGCAGATGGCGGCTGTGGCGCAGGGGTTTAACGGGATCTGGCGCAGCGGCGCATTAACCGAAAGTCCGGTTGTACGTGAAGGATTTGCCTGCCGCGAACAGGATAAAATCGTGGGTTTTCTCTATCTGGGCACACCGCAGCTCAAAGCTTCAACTAACATATCGTTGCCGGATACCGCGCCGTTCGTGACGTATTTCTAAAGCCGGAGAGCAGCCCGGCACGGCCGCCGCCGTGCTGCTCCCTTTAACAACGATATTACGACTGAAATTTGCCCAGCCGCTGGCTCCGGGGCCGGAGCCATGCAGTATCACCACAGTTTGCGTGCCGCTACCGCAGTCGTTGTAATGGATTCGCCAAATTGGCTTCGCTTTCGCGGATCTGCGTAAAACGGCTGGTGCGACTTTCAGTAAGATCAAACGGGTATGATGCTCTCCAGCTATTGTTTTAGTGTCTTTGCGCTCAGAGAGCCGAATCCGGTTATCCACTCTGGGATCTCACGGTAATAGCGTCCTTCTGTCCGATAGGCTCCAAAGGCCGATAACGCAGCAAAGGCGCCCATCCAGGCTTTGACTTCATGCGTGGAGCGACCGGCGATTGCAGACAGCTCATTATTTCCCATCGCATCGAGCTCGGTAAGCGCACCGCTGGCAAGAATGTCCATGAATTTATTGTCCCAGACCGGGTTGAGAGGGTGTAGGGTGGTTTGATCCTCTACAAAGGAGCGGGCGGCAGAAATAACCCGCTGCTGGCGCATCTGACGTTCATCGGGCGGCAACTGGCGGCCACTACCCAACAAGCGGTGGCGAGTGTGTGCGTCGGCTACCACTAGCTGAGGCACCGGAGGCTGGTGCGATAACCCGCCAGATCCCAGAATCAGCACCCGTTTATCGAGACTGCGGGCAAAATTGCCGATGGCTTCACCCAGCAAACGCGTGCGCTTGAATCCGGGTAAAGGCGGTGCAACCCCATTGATAAATACGGGCAACACCGGACAGCTTGCCAGGCCACCGAGCAAGTACTCCAGGGGCTGGGCAAAACCATGATCTACCTGCATACAGTAAGACACCGCGACATCGACCTCCGCATCCAGTACCGCCTGAGCGCAGGCTTCAGCCAGCTCAGCGGGCACGAGGAGTTCACCGGCCGCACTGCTGAAGTCGCCAATCGAGGTCGCGGCGATACCGATGCAGAAAGGCGGCATGATGTCATAGAAAAAGCCATTGTAATGATCGGGGGCGAACAGAATCACCAGCTCAGGATCGAATGCTCTGATGCGTTCCCGCGCATCGGCAATCGTTTTCTCCACTTCGGCCAGTACTTCGGGGGCTGGGTCAACGTAGCCCACCAGCGGCGAGTGGGAGAGGCAATGGAGATAAGCATTCATATCAAGCCACCTTATTTTTAATCAAAGAGGGGAATAGCGCACAATGAAGGGAAACGGTTGTTACCGAGTCATCCATTAACCGGCGCAGAGTTTGTGGTATGGCGTAGCCGATAGCAGCGCTATCCGGGCGATCACCATGATGGCGTTCTGTAATGAGCAACGACGTTGTAACCCAGCCGCTGCAGGCAGAGGCTGCGAGCGGCATCTGAGCTGTCAGTGCGAATGCTTCTTCTGGACTAAAGCAGGCTCTTTAGCGTCACCAAAGGGTTGGTCAATAGCGTTTCATCCACCGGGGTTGCTTGCTGGATAAGCTTACGCAGATGGCGTATTTCACGACCCTGATTCAGCGTGATGGCCCCAATCAACCGATCGTCCTGCAGCGCAAACCAGATAGCGCTATGCGCCTCCACGCTACCGCGCAGCAGCCAACGTTCGCCGTCCATAGCGCCGATAAACTGAATATTGTGGTCAAACTGATCACTCCAGAACCAGACCGGTACCCGCGCTGGCAGCGGTTTGTCCAGCATGGCGCAGGCGGCCGCGAGCGCCTGCTGGTTGGCGTTATCCCATGTCTCCAGGCGAACAAGCTGTTCACCCTGGCGACGCAGGGTGACATCACCGGCAGCATAAATATCGGCAACTGAAGTGCGGCAATAATCATCAACAATGATGCCGTTAGCGGTGGCTAAACCAGCCTGGGTCGCCAACTGATCGTTGGCTTCAATGCCGATACCGTAGATGACCGTATCGCCGATCAACCGCTCGCCGCTCTGTAACGTCAGCACCACGCAATCGTGTTCCAGAGAAGCCTGCTCAATATGGGCGTTAAGGCAAAGACGTACCCGCTGCTGTTGATGTAAATTCGTCAGGTAGTCGCGAACCGGCGGTGGCGCATTGCGCCCCATCACCACCGAAGCCTGTTCGACGATGGTGACCTCACAGCCGCGCTGCCTGGCGCTGGCGGCCAGTTCCAGACCGATGGTTCCGGCTCCGACAATCAAGACTCGCGGGTTCGCCGCCAGAGCTGCGCGCAACCGCCGGGCGTCCGCTGCGGTGCGCAGGGTGTAGGATTTATCACCCAGCGCATCCAGCGACGCCAGCCGTCTCGCTTTCGCTCCTGTCGTCAGCAAAAGACGATCCCACTCCAGCTCTTCGCCATCGGCCAGCACCACTCTGCGCTGCGGGATATTGATAGCAACAGCCCGCGTGTTGCGGCGCAGCACAATCTTATTCTCCTCATAGAAACTTTCCGGGAGAATGTGCTGCAACTGCGGCGTTGGCGACAGTAGCATGGCTTTCGATAAAGGCGGGCGCTCGTAGGGCGTTTCCGACTCTTCGCTGATTAAGGTGATGCTACCGGTAAACTGCTGCGCGCGTAGAGCGGCGGCGGCCATAGCCCCGGCCTGTCCGCCGCCGATGATCACTATCTGTTTCATGTTCGCTCCTGTCGCTGCAATCCGCCCGCAACGTAGCGGATCCCTCTGATTGCCAGGCCTGCATCGGCGTTGATCATCACGCCGCTCAGCGTGCGGTTGTTACGGCGCGAGGCCAGCATCACGTAAGGCCCGGTAAACTCCTCCGGTGCGGGAGAGAATTGCAGCGGTAAAATAGCGGCGATTTTTTCCGGCGTTAGCGATTGCATAATTGAGGTCTCCTGCTGCCCAAGCGCTTGCGGACCCCGCAAATCGCTGAGCATCCCGCAGGGGCCCACGCCGTTGACCCGAACCTTAGGGGCTAATTCATAAGCCAGTTGACGAATTATCCCTACGGCAGCATGCTTGCTGGCCGTATAGAGCGGGCCGCCGCCGCCGGGATACCAGGCAGCGTTAGAGAGCGTGAAAATCATACTGCCGGAGGAGTGCAGTAGCGCCGGAGCACAGGCTTTGGCACCCAGCAGATAACCTTTAACGTTAACGGCAAACAGTTCGTTAAAGCCTGACTCGAACTGCTCCGGCGGCGTATCCAGCAGTGATGCGTTATGATCCCAGATACCGGCATTTCCGATGAAGCAGTCAAGTTGCCCAAACTGGGACAGCGCCATCGCGACGGCACGCTGATTATCGGCAAAGGATGTCACATCCCCCTGCACAGCAACAATCTGCTCGCCAAATTGTTGCTGTAAGCGAGCAACCTTTTCCGCCGAGCGCTCCAGGGTAACCACGCGGGCGCCTTCTTCAATAAAGCGCGCCACCAGCGCCAGACCTAACCCAGACCCGCCTCCGGTTATCAGTACGACATCATTCTTGAGATCCGACATCAGGTTCCCTCCGGCAAATCAATAAACACGGCGCCTTCTTGCACTGTGACTGGATAGGTTTGCAGCGCCACAGTGGCGGGCATGCACAGGGCTTTACCGGTTTTAAGGCAAAAGCTAGCCGCGTGCAGCGGGCACTCTACGGTAGCGTCATCATCAAGATAACCCTCAGACATCGAAGCATTACCGTGGCTACAGAGGTCGTTGAGCGCATAATATTCACCGCCAACGTGAAATAAGGCGATTGCGGGCTCGGTATCAAGCCGGAGAGCTTCCCCTTCCGGCAATGCCCCAACAAGACAGGCTTGAATGCGTTTCATCAGAATATTACGCTCATGTTATGAGAGGTGATGACGGCCTGATCGAGAATGATTTCACGCCCGCACAACCCCCAGCCCTCAACGGTTGAACGACGACGTAGCAGATCGGTACGAGTGCCAATGTAAAGGGTCTCATCCCGCTCTTTCTGCGATCGGTAAAGCACGTAGTTAACCCGCACGGAGAACACATCGGGCCGCGCTGTCTGCGTGACAATACAGTTATTGACCATATGGCGAGTGCGGGACGGCGGCTCTTCAGCCCAGGCCATCCCGGTTTCCAGGCGCGCAATTCGGCGTTCAAGCTGCGACTTGGTGTCGTTGAAAATCCAGGTCGTTGGCGGCTGTATCCCTTTACGCCGATCGCGGGTCTGGGCATTTACCGTGGTGCGCATGGTGTAGCTCAAATCATCATCAAGTAGTTCCAGCCACGCGCGAAACTCCCAGTCATCCAGCAGCGCTGCTTCATGGTAGAGGAATTGAGTTATCTGATGATGGAGTTCAAATGTGATGGGATGGCTCATTTCACCACCTCCTGTTGGTAAGCTGCGGTTTTATCTTGAACTTCTTGCCAGCTATCGCTGCTCAGTAAATCCGCCCAACGCTGATATAAGCCGCGTGCTGCGGTTTCAGAGAAGATGTAGTTGGTAATACCGGGGACGCCATCATCGCGGCGTTTTTCCTGATTTAACCCCATCTCCAGACACAGCGGATTGTTACGGGCGTGGTGGCCTTTGAGTAATTTCTGAATTTCACACCAGTTTTCTGAATCATCCTGCTCAAGAAAACCGGCGGGGCCGAAGGCGCGGGTGGCGCTGTTTTCAAAGGCGGCTTTGGTTTCCACACTGGCGGCTTTATCCGCAATACAGAACGCCCAGACTTCGACCTGATCTGGCCCGCGCGGATGCCAGACGCGCAGGGTGGCGGTGCCGTTAAGCCAGGAAAGCGTCGGGAAAATAGTATTGTGTCCGGCCAGGCGCAGGGCCCGGATTTTTCCCAGCCGCTGTTCCGCTTCGGGGTAGGTTTCCCGGTAGTAGCGCGAGACCTCACCATCGACCCACACGTTGGCATCGGGTTTTTCGGTAAAGAAGAAGCCGCAGCCATGACCGTCCTGACCAAACTGCACCGCATCTTTGGCTGTTTCCCATACCGGGCGGGGAGTCTGGTCTTCACCGAGTTTTTTGTCGCTGCCGTCCTGCATCCCGCCGAGAACCTGCACCGCTGAAACATGGCTGAACAGGGCATGATACTGATCGCTGGCAAACTGCTCCGCCGGGAATTTCCAGTTGCAGTTAATAACCCATTTTTGCACACCGCCAATGATTTCGGTGCCGCCTTCCCGGCGATCTAACAGTCCATCCAGATACCAGGCCATATCACCAAGATATTCGTCGAGCGAGGGCGCGCTGGGATCCCAGTTGCCAAAAATCAGTCCCTTATAGTTTTCAACACAGGGGACTTCTTTCAGTCCCCAATGCGATTTGCATAATCCTTGTGGATAGGCCCTCGGCTCTAACGGCACATCGACCAGTTCGCCATCAATACCGTAAGACCAGCCGTGATAGGGACAGGTAAAAGCGCGGGTATTACCGCTGTCCGCATAGCTGACCCGCATGGCACGGTGCCGACACTGGTTGAGAAACGCCTTTACCGAGCCGTCTTTCTGGCGGATCACCACTACTGCGTCTTCCCCCATGTAGGTGTTAAAGAAATCACCAGGCTTTGGGATTTGACTTTCATGGGCCAGAAATAACCAACAACGACCAAAAATTCGCTCCAGTTCTAATTGATAAATATCAGGATCGGTATAAATACGGGGCATAACGCTGCCGTTTCGGGTGTCGATCAAGCTGTAGATGTCTATTTTTGTGTTCGCGGTCATATTATTTGATCCTCATCAAAGAGATGTATTGACCTTCATCGGGATTGCGAAAAATATGCTGCTTTATGGTTGCTAATTTGTGAAATAGTAAAAATCGACCGTATCAGACATTTTTTGTATGGTGGGAGAAAAATGCATGGAACTAAGGCACTTACGCTATTTTGTCGCGGTAGCTGAAGAGCTCAATTTCACTCGGGCAGCCGAAAGACTACATACGTCACAGCCTTCGTTGAGCAGCCAGATAAAAGATCTTGAGAGGTGCATTGGCGCTCAGTTGCTAATAAGAAGTAATCGGCTGGTCTCTCTTACTCCCGCAGGAGAGGTTTTTCATCAGCAGGCGATAAATATTCTTGAAATGGCCGAGCAGGCAAAACATCTTGCCCGGAAGGCTATGGAGGAGCAGGTTCGACTGATTATTGGCTTTGTTCCCTGCGCGGAAGTGAATATTCTCCCTGATGTATTGCCTCAGTTGCGCCTTCGACTACCAGCGTCCAGTATTGAACTGGTTAGTGTCATTACCACTCACCAGGAAGAAAAATTATTGAAAAGAGAAATTGACATCGGTTTTATGCGGCGGCCGATTATCAGCAATCAGTTGAATTATCGGGTAGTTTATAGCGAACCCCTGGTCGCGGTAATTCCCGTCAATCATCCGTTGAGTCAAGAGTTATTGCTTAAGCCGCATCACCTTAAAGGTGAAAACTTTATTAGCACCGATCCGGCTCATTCAGGTGCATTATATCAAATGGTTTTGGACTACCTCGCCGAACATCACTGCATGCCTGATATCGTGCAGGCGGCAACCAATATTCTGGTGACCATGAATCTGGTGGGGATGGGGCTGGGTATTTCTATTCTGCCCCAATATGTCCGTCATTTTCAGTCGCCAAATGTAGTGTTTCGCCCATTATCAGACGATGCACCACAAATTGAATTATTGATGGCGTGGCATCGGGATAATAACAGTCCGGCACTGAAAGAAATGATAACTTTGGTTGAAGGGATAGCTACAAATTAAATACCATTAAGGTATTAACTTTCGGAATATATTTTTTTGATGCTGGCTGTGGCTATTGAAATAATAATTCATTTGGTTATATACCCGTCATACTTCACGTTGCCTGGGTTGGCTACGAGTTACTCGGCCCATCCATGGGGCTCATCCTGAGGAGCCGCCACAAATGCGTTTTGTCGAGCTCTGCCCTGGTTCAAAATGGCAAGTAAAATAGCCCTAATGGGATAGACTCTTCGTCGTAGGTCGACGTGCCGTTAAAAAATGGCCTCTTATCGTAAAACGGATAATTGACTGCTTAATGAGCATCCACTCGCGATTTCGGACTGTCGCACTTACCACCTCGACGTTTGGGCGCTACCATAGTGGGATTGCAATGACAGGAGATGTCCATGAGCGAGCAAGCCATTCGTTTAACGCAATACAGCCACGGAGCCGGTTGCGGGTGTAAAATTTCCCCTAAGGTACTGGAAACCATCCTGCAAAGTGACCAGGCCAAATTTATCGACCCAAATCTACTGGTGGGCAATGAAACCAGCGACGATGCCGCCGTGTACGATCTCGGCAATGGCACGTCGATTGTCAGCACGACCGACTTTTTTATGCCGATCGTCGACAACCCGTTCGATTTTGGGCGCATTGCTGCAACTAACGCCATCAGCGATATTTTTGCCATGGGCGGCAAGCCAATTATGGCCATTGCTATTCTCGGCTGGCCTATCAATACCCTGGCGCCGGAAATCGCCCGTCAGGTGGTTGAAGGCGGGCGCTTTGCCTGCCAGCAGGCGGGGATCGCGCTTGCTGGCGGCCACTCAATTGACGCACCGGAACCCATCTTCGGACTTGCCGTGACCGGCGTAGTACCAACCGAGCAGGTGAAGAAAAACAGCACCGCTCAGGCTGGCTGCAAATTGTATCTCACCAAACCTTTGGGAATTGGTGTGCTGACCACAGCGGAGAAAAAATCGCTACTGAAGCCTGAGCATCAGGGGCTGGCGACGGAAACCATGTGCCAGATGAATCTTGCCGGTTCAGCGTTTGCCAGGATCGAGGGGGTGAAAGCGATGACCGATGTGACCGGATTCGGCTTGCTTGGTCACCTGAGCGAGGTATGTCGCGGCGCAGGCGTTCAGGCGCAGCTCACTTATGTCGATATTCCGAAACTGCCTGGTGTCGAAGCGTACATTGCGGCGGGCGCGGTACCGGGCGGTACCGGGCGTAACTTCGCCAGCTACGGTCATTTAATGGGCGAAATGCCGCCAGAGTGGCGCGATCTTCTGTGCGATCCGCAAACCTCAGGCGGTCTGCTACTGGCGGTGACGCCGGAAGCCGAGGCCGAGGTACAGGCGGCAGCTGCTGAGTTTGCTATCACGCTTACCGCTATCGGCGAGCTGGTTACCGCTCGCGGCGGACGCCCCATGATCGAGATCCGTTGATTTCATGCGGCTGTTTATTGCAGAAAAACCGAGTCTCGGTCGCGCCATCGCCGATGTACTGCCAAAACCGCATCGCAAAGGTGATGGTTACATTGAGTGCGGTAACGGGCAGGTAGTCACCTGGTGTATCGGCCACCTGCTGGAGCAGGCCCAGCCCGACGTTTATGATGAGCGCTATGCGCGCTGGAACCTGCTCGACCTTCCCATCGTACCGGAAAAGTGGCAGCTCCAGCCTAAGCCGTCGGTGACCAAACAG
>DASYFN010000052.1:0-18351 GCA_036498385.1 Klebsiella sp. | reverse complement strand
TAAAGAAGAAAGAAAAAACCGCCGGTCCTGCCCAAAGCCTGTTGGCATTATTGGGCAAGACCGGCGGTCTTAAGTCAGCGCGCTGAGTTATTCAGCTGGTGCAGGCATTTTACCTTCCGGCGCTTTACGATCTGTCAGATGCTTCTCAAAATTAGCATTGAACTGTTTTTTCTGTTCCGGCGTCAGAATGTTGTAAATCTTGTTCTGCGTTTCCAGATGAGCCAGCGCCATCTCTTTGTGCTGAGCTTCCATCTTATCAATCTGCGCTTCCGCTTTTGCTTTATCGAAGGTATCACTGGCCACCAGTTCATGCATCGCGCGGCGTTCATCCAGAGACGGGCGTTTCATATTCTCACGCTGGCTCTTCATGATGTCGCGAATTTGCGTTTTCTGCGCATCGGTCAGGTTCAGCCCCTTGAACATCATATCGTGTGGGCCGCCAGGTCCGCGTTTATGATGCATCATCGGCTTGCTGTCGGTTGGAGTAGCGGTAGCGTCTGCCGCGTGAGCCAGGTTAGCCGCGCCCAGAGCCAGAGTAGAGGCAACAAACAGTGCTGTAATCTTTTTCATCGTTCAATCCTTACTTTGCGTTATTCTTACGGCGCGTTGCCGTGTTGACGAGATTAACTTTACGACGTTTATCGTCAATTAGTCAGAGCAAGCGTAAAACATTGAAAGTATAAAAAACATTTCCCAACCAATTGTGAAGAAAATAAGGAAAATGTGGTGGAAAGTGCAATAAAAAATAACTAACAGGCTGTTTTATTGAGAAATTATGGAGATTATAAATCAGCAAAGATTAAAAACAAAGCATTTAACCAGGAATAATCTGTAATCAATAATCAGCACACAAAAAAAATAAACTCCGAGGGAAAAATAGACGGCGAAATAAATGACGCCGCCTGACGGGATCACCAGAAGCGTTCCAGCATCAACCCGGCTCGCTGGCCGAAGGCGACGCTGGGGTTGGGAAACAGCACATATTCCTGCTCTCTTTCCGCCATATAACGGGTATCGCCATCTTCAGCAAGCAGTGTCCCGGACTTAAACGGCGTGAAGTTCAGCGTCTGCGCCGACATATGCAACCGGAACTTATCGCTGCTGCGGGTGATTTGCTGTACCACGCGGTAACGCAGCGGTATCTCCCCCCCTTCTACCGTCATATCCCCCGACAGCAGACGCGCCAGCGCATGTTGCGTCGCGGTAAACAAGCTCAGATCGTTGTTGCCAAACGGTAGCGCCTTTCCCAGCTCCAGGGTACAGGAGAGCGCGCCAAAACGTTCGCTGCTGAAATGGGTAAAGGTGCCGCCCGGCTGCTGATGAAATACCAGTGCTTCCAGCCCGGCCGCCCCCAGCCAGCGTAGAAATTCCTCATCCCACGGCTTATCGCGCGCTGGCAGAACGCCGAAGCGGGTATGCAGCGAGCCGCGAATGGCAGTATGTAAATCCAGGTGCCAGCGCTCGCCGGAGCTCACCGCATAAAACCGCGCCAGCGCATGTTCCAGCTGTCGGGCGCGAGCGGGTTCATCGCTGGTGCTGCAGGCTCGCCAGCGTTCGCCAAACATCCGATTGATATCGCAGTGCAGATAGCGCTTATTGGCTCTCAGCGCCGGAGGATTGCCAAAGACCACCAGCAGCCGCCAGCGTAGCGGCAGCCCCCCGTCGAACAGCTGGCGCAGCAGTAAATCGGTGATTTCGACCGGCGCGGTTTCATTGCCGTGAATCCCGGATGACAAAACCAACGAGCGATCGCAGGGTTCATGGGGGATAATCTGCAAAATGCCGCAATCAATCCAGTGCCAGCGAAAATGCGCGGTTTGACCATGAAAATGGTGAGGCAGGCGCCCCGCGAGAGTTAATGCCAGAAAGTCGTCCACGATGCCCCCTTATTGCTGAAATGGGTAGACTGAGCCAAGACGCAGGATTTGTGTCAAGCGGTCAAGCGCTTCGCGTCCTTCGCGCAGCAATTGCGGATCCGCAAGATCGGCCTGGGTCAAACGATCGCGATAATAGCGGTCCACCCAGTCATTAAGGGTGGCGAACAGAGCATCGTTGAGCATAACCGCCGGATTCACCGCCCGTAGCTCATTCTCATTCAGCACGACCCGCAGGCGCAGGCAAGCCGGACCACCGCCGTTCGCCATACTTTCGCGCAGATCGTAAACCTGCAGTTCATCGATCGGGTTATCCCCCTCCACCAGCCGGTTCAGGTAGCGCCAGACGCCCAGGTGCTCCTGCGCTTCCAGCGGCAGGATCAGGCGCATCCCGCCTTCCCGTTTGCTCAGCAACTGGCTGTTGAACAGATAGGTCCCTACCGCGTCTTCAACCGAAACCTGACTTGCCGGTACGACCAGCGGCGTAAATCCGGGAACCTGCTGCGCCAGCTGTCGCAGCAGCTGTGGCTGATCAACAAACGCCTGTTCATGGCAAAACAGCACCTGCTGATTGCTCACCGTAATGACATCGTTATGAAACACGCCTTTATCAATCACCGCCGGATTTTGCCGGGCGAAAATCACCTGCCGGGGATTGACCTGGTTCAGACGGGCGACGGCCTGGCTGGCCTCCAGCGACTGCCGCGCCGGATAGCGCTGCGGGCTGTCTTCGCCTCCCTGCTGGCGACCGTATATAAATAGCTGTACGCCTGGCGCGCCATACTCGCCGCCGAGACGGTTATGGTTTGCCGCCCCTTCATCGCCGAACAACGATACCTGGGGCAACGCGCCGTGTACGGCAAACCGCTGTTCATCCGGAAAAATCGCCTTCAGCAGAGCCTCGGTGATTGGAGCTTCACTGGCGCGGTGGAACTTATCATTGAGGTTGGCGACAGTCAGATGCACCCGGCCATCCAGCGAATCGGCCGAGGGTGAGACAGTGGCGGCGTTCGCCACCCACATCGATGACGCGGAGCTGGCTGCCGAGAGCAGTTCCGGCGCCTGGCGCGCCGCCTTCTCCAGCACCTGCTCGTCGCTGCCGCTGAAGCCAATCTGCCGCAGTAGCGGGATGTTTGGCCGCTCCTGTGGCGGGATCAGCGCCTGTTGATAGCCCGCATCCGCCAGGGCTTTCATTTTCTTCAGCCCCTGCTTTGCGGACAGTTGCGGGTTCGACACCCGATAGCGATGTTTCGTTGAGGCCTCGTTACCGAAGGATAATCCCGCATAATGGTGGGTCAGGCCCGGCAGCCCGTCAAAATTCACTTCCCAGGCGTTCATTGTGATGACTCCTGCTGGAAATCCAGCCCCGGGCTGAGCGTTGCCGGTAGTGACAGCTCTGGCGATTCCAGGCTGGCCATCGGCCATGCGCAATAGTCTGCAGCGTACCAGGCCCCTGGCCGATGGTTGCCGGAAGCGCCGGTACCGCCGAATGGCGCGGTGCTGGCGGCCCCGGTTAGCGGTTTATTCCAGTTAACAATACCGGCCCGCGCCTCCAGCAGCAGTCGGTCAAACTTCTCGCGATCGGCTGAGATCAGCCCGCAGGAAAGCCCGAAGCGGGTAGCGTTTGCAAGAGCAATCGCTTCATCGAAATGGTCGTAGCGCCAGACGCAGAGCAGCGGGCCAAAGACTTCTTCATCAGTCACCTGCGCGACCTCGCTCATGTCGATAATGCCCGGTGTCAGCAACGACGTTCCGGCCTGCAGAAGACGCGGCGCCAGTAGCGTTTTACCCCCGCTGGCCACATAGGTTAGCCAGGCCTGATGGACCTTCTGCGCCGCCTGCGCTGAAATCAATCCGCCGAGGAAAGGCTGCGGCTCTGCATCCCACGCGTCAGGGATCAGCTTTTGTGACACCGTCACGAGACGCCGAAGAAAGGCATCGCCCGCCTCACCACGTTTAACCAGCAGCCGACGCGCGCAGGTACAGCGCTGTCCGGCGGTAATAAATGCCGACTGAATGGTCAGATGGACGGCGGCATCGATATCCTGCGGTTCATCGACAATCAGCGGGTTGTTGCCACCCATCTCGAGGGCCAGAATTTTTTCCGGCTGTCCGGCAAGTCGGCGATGGAGCTGAAAGCCGGTGGCAGAGCTGCCGGTGAACAGCAGACCGTCGATGCCCGCCTGGCCGCTCAGCGCCTCGCCGGTTTCCCGCCCGCCCTGGAGCAGGTTAAGTACTCCCGGCGGCAGACCAGCTTCGGCCCACAGTTTCACCACCACCTCGCCGCTCTGCGGGGTCAGCTCGCTGGGTTTGAACACCACAGTATTGCCCGCCAGCAGCGCCGGAACGATATGCCCGTTAGGCAGATGGCCGGGGAAATTGTAGGGACCGAACACCGCCAGTACGCCGTGCGGCCGATGACGCAGAGTCGCAGCCCCGTCGGCTATCGCAGTCTGCGCCTCTCCGGTACGGCTATGATAAGCGTTCACTGAAATGGCGATTTTATTGATCATCGCGGTGATTTCCGTTGCCGCTTCCCAGCGCGGTTTTCCGGTCTCCTGGGCAATAATTGTTGTTAATTCGGCGTTGTTTGCTTCCAGTAACGAAGCAAACTTTTCCGCTATCGCTTTGCGGGCGATAAACGGCTGACGCGCCCACGCGGGAAACGCCGCGCGTGCCGCGCTCACCGCCAGCGCAACCTGCCCGGCATCGGCATCATTACCCTGCCACAGCAGCGCCTGGCTCACCGGGTTGCTTTTCGTTCGGGCCGGGCCATGACCGCTTTGCCAGTCGCCGTTAATCCATAAGCTCATGATTTTCTCTCCTCAGGGCACAGGCGAACCAGGCGAATCTGGTCACCAGGGTGGCATTTCAGGGCATCCAGCTCGCGGGCGCTTAGCGCTACGCGGTCGCTATCCGGATCTGCGTGCACTAACATGGCGCGAAACTGCTGATACTGCTCATTAGCAACCAGGCACATCGGCCACTCGCCCGGCGCAGGCTGTTCATCGGTGACTGTGACCAGCCGACTTTTGCGGATGGCACGCACCCGATCAATCTCGCACTCCAGCGTCGGCCCGCCGTCAAAGATGTCGACATAATTAAGATAGCGGAACCCCTCTTTTTCCAGCACCGCGCGCGCCGGGGCCGTTTGCGGATGCACCTCGCCGATCGCCGCTCGCGCCTCCTCAGATAAAAAGTCGATATAGAGTGGATGCTTCGGCATCAGCGCAGCAATAAACGCTTTTTGCCCGGTGCCGCACAGATAGTCGGCGCGGGAAAACTCCATCGCGAAGAAGCGCTTCCCAAGACTCTCCCAGAACGGCGAATAGCCGTGCTCATCAATCACTCCGCGCATTTCCGCGACCACCTTTTGGTTAAAGCGTTCGCGAAAAGCGGCCATAAACAGAAAACGCGATTTTGACAACAGATAGCCGTTGCCCTCTTTACGCCATTTCGGGTCAAGGAATAACGTGCACAGTTCGCTGCTGCCAGTATGGTCGTTACTGAGAAACAGCGTCGGCAGAGCGTTATAGACGTTAAGCTCTTTCGACGCGTGGACCTGGGTACCAACCCGATAGTTGTACCAGGGGTCATTAAGCCCTACGGCCACCTCAATGGCGCAAATCCCCGCCACCGCGCCGCTGGCGCAATCCTCAAGGACGAACACATAACCCTGTTCGCTTTTCGGCAGTTCACCGCGCCATGTCATCTGCGAACGTTCAATTCGCGCGGCAAGCGTGACTTCATCGGCCGGCAGCGACGTCAGGCCGCCGCCGGTCTCGCCCGCCAGAGTCATTAGCCCCGGCAGATCGCCTTTTTCTACAGGACGGATCACCATCATGATGAGATCCCCGCGAGAAAGCGTTTGCAGGCCAGTTCGAAGCGATCCAGGCCGCTGTTGACCTCTTCTTCACTGATAATCAGCGCCGGAGCGAAGCGCACCACGTTGGCGCCAGCAATCAAAATCATCAGCCCCTCTTCCGCTGCCTGGTTGCTGATGATCTTCGCTTTCCCGGCATATTCATCCTTCAGCACGCAGCCGATGAGCAGCCCCAGGCCGCGGATCTCTTTAAACAGGTTGTAACGAGCGTTAATCGCGCTGAGTCGTTCACTGAACCACTGATGGCGCTGCTTAACACCAGTGAGAACCTCACGGGTATTGACGATGGAAAACACGTCCCCCGCCACCGCGCAGGCCAGCGGGTTACCACCATAGGTGGTGCCGTGGGTGCCGACGGTCATCACGCTGGCGCAGCGTTCCGTTGCCAGCAGCGCGCCAATCGGGAAACCACCGCCCAGCGCTTTAGCAGTGGAAAGTACGTCCGGCGTTACCCCATAGTGCATATAGGCATACAGCTCGCCGGTGCGACCTACGCCAGTCTGGACTTCATCGAAAATCAGCAGGGCATTATGCGCATCGCACAGATCGCGCAGACCACGCAGGAAATCCGCATCCGCAGGCACCACACCGCCTTCCCCCTGTACCGGTTCAACGATCACCGCGCAGGTGTTGTCGTTAATCAGCGCCTTTGCCGAGTCGAGGTCGTTGTAAACAGCATGCTGAATTTGCGGCGGCAGCGGCGCAAAATCCTGCGAATAAGCCGGCTGGCCGCCAGCAGATACGGTAAACAGCGTGCGGCCATGAAAGGCGTTCTTGAATGCCACAATGCCGCTTTTCTGACTGCCGAAACGATCGTGGGCGTATTTACGCGCCAGTTTTAGCGCCGCTTCGTTGGCTTCGGCCCCCGAGTTACAGAAAAAGACCCGGTCGGCAAAAGTGGCGTTAATCAGTTGTCTGGCCAGACGCAATGCCGGCTCATTGGTATAGCCGTTGCCGGTATGCCAGAACTTCCCCGCCTGTTCGGTCAGCGTCTTAACTAACTGCAGATGAGCGTGACCGAGGGCGTTAACCGCAATGCCGCCGGCAAAATCGATATACTCTTTACCCTGCTGATCCCACAGACGTGAACCCTCGCCGCGTACCGGAATAAAAGCTGCTGGCGCGTATACAGGCATCATCCATTCATCAAAGTTGCTACGCGTAATTGACTGAGACATATCGACCTCTTCCGGTAAACAAAAAGTTTAAATAATGTTAACAAATATGATTATTACGCTGTAAATGTAGATTGCACGGTTCGTGCCAGCCAGAGGGAAAAATGCATAAATCGAAGTCGATATAGAAATATCAATAAGTTACGAAATAGCACTATTCACATAAAATGCATAAAAAGTGAATAAAAATACTAAAGGAGGCTTTTACAGTGGAATAAAAAGAAAGATTATGCAGGGGTAAGATATAATTCTGTAATTGTGATCCCTGGCGAAATATATCAGCAATAACTGCCCTTTTTTGGCGCATCACGTTGCAGAATGGTGCACAGTTTGTGCAAACAGACTACCAGGCGCTGCAATTGGCAGAATAAACCGCCTCACCGCAGCCAGCCCGGCGAATTTCTGCTACCATCCCTGCACTATTCACCTTGCACAGTGGCAGCGACTATGAAATTTGTCTCTTTTAATATCAACGGCCTGCGTGCCCGTCCGCATCAGCTGGCCGCCATCATCGATAAACACCAGCCGGACGTCATCGGCCTGCAGGAAACCAAGGTTCACGACGACATGTTTCCCCTCGAGGAGGTAGCGAAGCTTGGCTACAACGTCTTTTATCATGGACAGAAAGGCCACTACGGCGTCGCGCTGCTGACCAAAGAAACCCCGATATCCGTGCGTCGCGGCTTCCCAAACGATGGTGAAGAAGCCCAGCGCCGCATCATCATGGCGGAAATCCCTTCCCCCTTTGGCAACGTGACGGTGATTAACGGCTACTTCCCACAAGGCGAAAGCCGCGACCATGAAACCAAATTCCCGGCGAAGGCGGCGTTTTACCAGAATCTGCAAAACTACCTCGATACCGAGCTGAATAACGAGAATCCGGTACTGATCATGGGCGACATGAACATCAGCCCGACCGATCTCGATATCGGTATCGGCGAAGAGAACCGCAAGCGCTGGCTGCGCACCGGAAAATGCTCGTTCCTGCCGGAAGAGCGTGAATGGATGGAGCGCCTGCTGGGCTGGGGGCTGGTGGATACATACCGCCATGCGAACCCGCAGGACAATGAACATTTCTCGTGGTTCGACTATCGCTCTAAGGGCTTTGACGATAACCGCGGCCTGCGTATCGACCTGCTGTTGGCCAGCAACCCGCTGGCGCAGCGCTGCGTCGAAACCGGCATCGACTACGAAATTCGCGGAATGGAAAAACCGTCCGACCATGCGCCGGTATGGGCGTCCTTCAAAGCGTAAATCTTTCCTTTATCAGGCTCTCTGGCCCGGAGAGTCTGAGCCATATCAAAAAAGCGGCCGTAATAAATTGCGAACAGTGACAAACTATTATACTGTCGCGCGCACCTTTGACCCCCACACGATACAGGAGAAGCCAATGCAAAAGAAGCCGTTATAAAGCAGAGTATCAGCTGCTTTTTGTTGTGGTCGTATTGAGCATTGTCGCCTGTATTATCCAACAGTCGGGTTTTGCCAGGCTGGTTACCAATTTTCATCATCTGCGCGAAATTATCCGCCAAAGCGGAACCTTCGGCTATACGCTTTATATTCTGCTGTTTATCGTCGCCACCCTGTTTTTGATTCCAGGAAGTCTTTTAGTCATTGCCGGTGGCGTGATTTTTGGTCCACTGTCAGGAACCTTGCTATCGCTGCTGGCGGCGACGCTCGCCTCCTCCCTGTCTTTTCTGTTCGCCCGCTGGCTGGGCCGCGAACTGCTGCTAAAATATGTCGGGCAGACGGCGATATTTCAGGCAATTGAAAAAGGCATCGCCCGTTACGGCAGCGATTTTTTAATTCTGACGCGACTCATCCCACTGTTTCCCTATAATATTCAGAATTACGCCTATGGCCTGACGGCTATTCCGTTTTGGTCGTTTACGTTTATTTCCGCCATCACCACTTTACCCGGCATATTTATTTACACGCTGATGGCCAGCGAACTTATCTGCGACGGGATCACTCCCCTTTTTGTACTTGAGCTGACGCTCGCGGGGCTGGCCTTATTTGCCCTGATCCAGATAGCGAAAAGATATGCCCGCTATCGGCGGATCGATACCCAACAGTGACAGGCTAACGATGAAAAATAGTAACGTACTCTACCGGATAGCCATTGGCATTATGCTGCTTGCGGCACTGCTGGCATGGGGGCTGATACCTGGCGTAAATGCGTTTATGCAGCGCAGCCTCGCGGCCTTTGCCACTCTCGATCAGCAGGCTATTGAGCATTTCATCGACGCCTGGGGCCCGCAGGCGGCGCTGGTCTCCTTCGCGCTGATGATCCTGCAGGCGATTATCGCCCCGCTTCCCGCCTTCCTGATAACCTTTGCCAACGCTTCCCTGTTCGGGGCCTTCTGGGGCGGCACGCTGTCGTGGGTGAGTTCCATGGCTGGCGCGGCGCTGTGCTTTTTTATCGCCAGAGTTCTTGGCCGCGAAGCAGTAGAAAAACTCACCGGCAAAAGCGTATTGCAGAGTATGGATGGCTTTTTTACCCGCTACGGCAAACACACCATATTAATCTGCCGCCTGCTACCCTTTGTGCCTTTTGATCCGGTGAGCTACGCCGCCGGGCTGACGTCAATGCGTTTTCGCCACTTTATGCTGGCCACCGGTCTCGGCCAACTACCCGCGACGATAATCTATTCGTGGACCGGCAGCCTGCTGACCGGCGGTATCTTCTGGCTGGTGACCGGTTTATCGATCCTGTTTGCGCTGGCGATTGTGGTGGTCGTCGCGAAAGCACGCTATCTTGAACAACAAAAGAGGCGTTCACAATGAGCTTACCGCCCCTTAAGTCAATCCCCCTGATCCTCCGTCCGCAGGCCTGGCTGCACCGCCGCCACTACGGCGAGGTGCTCAGCCCTATCCGCTGGTGGGGCCGTATTCCGCTGGTGTTTTACCTGGTCTCGATGTTCGTCGGCTATCTGGAACGCAAACGCTCCCCCCTCGACCCGCTGCTGCGTTCGCTGGTCAGCGCCCGCGTCGCGCAGCTCTGCCTGTGCGAGTTTTGTATTGATATCACCAATATGAAGCTGGCGGAGCGCAGCGGCGGCAGCGATAAACTTCTGGCAGTGGCCGGATGGCGAGACAGCGCGTTATTCAGCGAGCGCGAGCGGCTGGCGCTGGAGTATGCCGAGGCGGCCAGCATGACGCCTCCGGTCGTCGACGACGCGCTACGCGACAGGCTGGCAAGCCACTTTGACGCGCAGGCGCTAACCGAACTGACGGCGCTGATCGGTTTACAAAACCTGTCGGCGCGCTTTAATTCGGCCATGGCGATCCCCGCCCAGGGATTGTGCCGGATCCCGACAGATTCAAAACCATAAGGAGCGGTTATGCGCAGTTTGTTGCTCTTCGCTTTGCTGTTGTTCTCCCCGCTGGCCATCAGCGCGGGATGGCAATCCACACAACAAGAAGCCCGCGGCCAGACGGTATGGTTTAACGCCTGGGGCGGTGACCCGGCAGTTAACCACTATCTCGATTGGGTCAGTGGCGAGGTAAAGCGCGACTACGCCATCGACCTGCGCATCGTGCATATTGCCGATGCCGCCGATGCGGTGAAGCGTATCCAGACCGAATCTCGCGCCGGGCGCAATAAAAGCGGTTCCATCGATCTGCTGTGGGTGAACGGCGAAAACTTTCATACCCTGAAAAACGCCAGGCTGCTGCAAACCCAGTGGGCGGAAACCCTGCCCAACTGGCGCTTCGTCGATACGCAAAAACCGGTGCGCGAGGATTTTTCCATTCCGACCGACGGCGCCGAATCACCCTGGGGCGGCGCGCAGCTCACCTTTATCGCCCGCCGTTCGCAAACGCCCGACGCGCCCAAAAATCCGCAGGCCCTGCTGGCTTTCGCCGCCGCATATCCCGGTAGTGTCACCTATCCGCGCCCGCCTGACTTTACCGGTACCGCTTTTCTTGAGCAGTTGCTGCTGACGCTGACCCCGCAGCCCGACGCCCTGCGCCAGCCGCCTCAGGAAACCACCTTCGCCACCGTGACCGCTCCACTGTGGCATTATCTTGACCAGCTTCACCCTCTGCTGTGGCGCCAGGGCCGCGACTTCCCGGCTTCGCCCGCCCGCATGGATGCCATGCTGAAGAATGCTACCCTCAGACTGTCAATAACCTTTAACCCGCTGCATGCACAGCAAAAAGCGGCCCGCGGGGAGCTGCCGAAAGACAGCTACGGCTTCGGCTTCAGCCAGGGAATGCTCGGCAATATCCACTTTGTGGCGATCCCGGCTAACGCCCGCGCGACCGCGGGCGCTAAAGTGGTCGCCAATTTCCTGCTCTCGCCGCAGGCGCAGTTGCGCAAGGCCGACCCGGCGGTGTGGGGCGACCCCAGTGTGCTGGATCCGGCGAGTTTAACGGACGATCTGCGCCAGGCCTTTAACGCCGTTCTTCCGCAGAATATACCGCCGATGCTGGGTGAACCGCACGCAGCCTGGGTTGAAGCGCTGGAGCAGGAATGGCTGCGCCGCTACGGCACACACTAACGCTGCTGGTCTGGGTAGCCACCGTGCTGATCTATCTGCCGCTGCTACCGGCCGCTTCGTTGATGGCGCTTCCGGCGCTGCGCCTCTCCCTCTGGCAGTCGCTGTTTGACGACCCGCAGTTCTGGCAGGCGCTGGCGGCAACACTCGGCTCGACTCTGCTGTCGGTTGGCGGCGCGCTGGTTATCACGCTCACAGTTGTTGCCGCGCTCTGGCCGTCGAGCGGCTGGCGGCGGCTGGCCGCAAGACTGCCGCTGCTGCTGGCGGTGCCCCACGTAGCCTTCGCCACTGCCGCCTTGCTGTTATTTGCCGAAGGCGGCTGGTTCTATCGTCTCTTCCCTTTTTTCTCCCCGACGATCGACCGCTACGGCACAGGCCTTGGCCTGACGATGGCGGTTAAAGAGAGCGCGTTTCTGCTGTGGGTGGTTTATGGCCTGCTGGGTGAGAAACGCCTGGCCGGACAGGCGACGGTATTAAAGAGCCTCGGCTATGGTCGCTGGCAGTGCCTGAAATGGTTAGTGTTACCCGCGCTGCTTCCGGCGCTGTCGATAGTGCTGCTGGCGACCACAGCCTGGAGCCTTTCGGTGGTCGACGTCGCGCTGGTGATTGGGCCGGGCAACCCGCCAACACTGGCGGTGCTGGCCTGGCAATGGTTGAGCCAGGGCGATGAGTTACAGCAGGCCAAAGGGGCTCTCGCCAGCCTGGTATTACTGCTGACTCTCGCTATCATGGCGCTGGCGGCGCGTATAGCGTGGCGATTCTGGCGACGGCAGATCCCACCGGTTCAGGGGACCCGCCGCCCGCAGCCGCAGGCGCTCGTCGGAAAAAGCTGCGCCATTCTCCTGCCGCTCTGCGGAGTGGCCTGTACCCTGCTGCTTGCCGCGGTGGCACAGAGTAGTCAGTTGGTCAGCGATAGCATCGGCAACAGCTTGTGGCTTGGACTATGCTCAGCGCTTATCGGCGCAGTACTTTGCCTGCTGTGGCTGGAGCTTGGCCCTTCCCGCTTCGGCGGATGGATCTGGCTGCCGCTGATTTTACCCGCGCTGCCGCTGGTGGACGGTCAATATCAACTGGCGCTATATACGTGGCTGGACGGTGAGTGGCTCACCGTTTTATGGGGGCACCTGCTGTGGGTGGTGCCGTGGATGCTGTTTATTCTGCTTCCTGCGTGGCGCGCTCGCGATCCGCAGGCGGAACTGATCGCTCGAACCCTCGGCTGGCAACGAGGTCGCATCTTCTGGCTGGTTACCTTACCCGCTCTGATACGTCCGCTGCTGACGGCGCTGGCGGTAGGCTTTTCGGTAAGCATCGCACAATATCTGCCGACGTTATGGCTGGGAGGCGGACGGGTACCGACCCTGACCAGCGAAGCCGTGGCGCTGAGCAGCGGTGGCGATACGCGTACCCTTGCCGCGCAGGCATTATGGCAGCTTCTGTTACCGGCGATGTTCTTCGCGCTTACTGCTCTGCTGGCCTGGCTAACTGGCCGCTATCGACAAGGATTACGCTAATGTTGACCGTCAAAAACCTTACTCTGCGCCTTAACGGACAGCCGCTGTTGTGCAACGTTAATCTTTCAGTTGCTCCCGGTGAGGTACTGACCCTGATGGGGCCATCCGGTAGCGGAAAATCAACTCTTTTCGCCTGGATAGTGGGCGCGCTGGCGGAGAATTTCCGTGCCGCTGGCGAACTGTGGCTGGATAACCAGCGCTGCGATAGTCTGCCAACCGAGCGGCGGCGCATCGGCATTCTGTTTCAGGACGCGCTGCTGTTCGACCACTTCAGCGTCGGGCAAAACCTGCTGCTGGCGCTTCCCGCTGACATTCGCGGAACCCAGCGCAAAGTCCAGGTGGAACAGGCGCTGGAGCGCGCCGGGCTGGCGGGTTTCTATAGGCGCGATCCGGCGACGCTTTCCGGCGGCCAGCGCGCGCGGGTCAGCCTGCTGCGCGCCCTGTTGGCTCGACCACGGGCGCTGCTGCTGGATGAGCCGTTTAATCGTCTCGACGTTGAACTGCGCGCCGATTTTCGCCGCTGGGTATTCGATGAACTGGCGCGGCAGGCGCTCCCCGCAGTGCTGGTCACTCATGATGACCAGGATATTCCCGCCGGAGGGCGCTGTTTGCATATGAGCCTCTGGCAATGAAAGCCTGCGCTATGGAGAATTTTCATCATCCCGACGGCGGCGCTTTGTTTTCTCAGGCAGGGAGCCGCCGCCCGGCATAAAACCAGCTCATCCATCTCTCACCTGCTTCAGCGTCAGATACCCACTCCACACCCGCGTAACGGTCGTCAACCAGCACAGCGCGCCAAAAATCCACGCCAGCCAGGCAAACCATGCCGGGAACAGACAACTCAATACAAACAGCGCAATAGTTTCTGTTCCTTCCGTTAGCCCGCCAAGGTAATAAAACGATTTGTGGGCATAGCCCGGATTATCGATCTGATGCTTTGCCGCCAGTGCGGCAAAGGCCAGAAAACTGCTGCCGGTACCGATAAAGGCAAACAGCAGCCAACCGCCCGCCAGTGCGTTGTTCGCCGGATCGGCAAGAATAAACCCAAATGGCACCAGGGCGTAAAACAGGAAATCGAGCGAAATATCCAGAAAACCGCCCGCATCGGTCAATCCACGCCGCCGGGCCAGCGCGCCGTCTAATCCATCCAGCAGACGATTGACAACAATCGCCGCCAGTGCCGCCTGATACCAGCCTGAAGCTAAAAACGGCAGCACCAGCACGCCAATCGCAAAACCACACAGCGTCAGGCCATCGGGAGTGATAGCGGGACGATCCAGCAGGGCGGCAGTCGCGTTGAGGACAGGTTTCAGACGAGGATGCAGATGACGGTCAAGCACGAAGTCTCTCCAACGGGTTTAGGGTTGTTTGAAGGGTACAAGGACGGTGATAATAGGCTATTATTCCGTACAGAACGATGATTCACATGCTAAAAACCCTTGATGTTGTTGCCGCCATTATTGAACACAACGGGCAAATTTTGCTGGCGCAACGCCCCCCCCACGCGGATCAACCGGGAATGTGGGAGTTTGCCGGTGGTAAAGTCGAACCCGGAGAAACTCAGGCGCAGGCGCTGGCCCGGGAGCTCCGCGAAGAGCTGGGGATAGACGCCCGGCCAAAATGCTACATCGCCAGCCATCAGCGCGAGGTTTCCGCCCGCCTGATTCATCTCCACGCCTGGTGGGTCCCTCATTTTAACGGCGAACCCATCGCCCACTATCACAGCCAGTTGCGTTGGTGTTCGCCGCAGGAGGCTCTCACCTTCAAGCTTGCTCCAGCGGATATCCCCCTGCTGGAAGCCTTTATCGCCCAGCGCGCCTCTCTCCTTTTCCGCTAATTTTGTCAGGCAGCGGTCATCGTTTTTGGTTATGACCCATGCCTGATTATAAATTTTGCTTTCTGAACAATTTTTCCTTGCTTAACTCACGATTTCCGATGGTATAGTCGGAAAATCGGCTTTTTCAAGGGCCGAATCATAATAAATATACGGTAGCTCATTCAGGTTGCATCGCGGCGGCAAGAGAGTGAATCCCGGGAGCTTACATGAGTAAGTGACTGGGGTGAGCAAGCGCAGCCAACAAAGGGGCAGGCTGAAGGATGACACGTATAGATGCAATCACAACTATAAGGGGAACTTATATCAATGGATCAGACGTGCACTCTGGAAGGTTTTCTCGCCCGCGTTCAACAGCGCGACCCCAATCAAACTGAGTTTGCTCAGGCGGTTCGCGAGGTGATGACCACCCTGTGGCCATTTCTTGAGGAAAATCCGCGCTATCGTCAGATGAACTTGCTGGAACGTCTGGTTGAACCGGAGCGTGCTATCCAGTTCCGCGTCGTTTGGGTTGATGACCGCAATCAGGTTCAGGTTAACCGCGCATGGCGCGTGCAGTTCAACTCCGCCATCGGCCCGTACAAGGGCGGTATGCGTTTCCATCCCTCTGTAAACCTGTCGATTCTGAAATTCCTGGGTTTTGAACAAACCTTCAAAAATGCCCTGACCACCCTGCCTATGGGCGGCGGAAAAGGCGGCAGCGACTTCGATCCTAAAGGTAAAAGCGATGGCGAAATCATGCGTTTTTGCCAGGCGCTGATGACTGAACTGTATCGCCACCTCGGCCCGGATACCGACGTTCCGGCTGGTGATATCGGCGTGGGCGGTCGTGAGGTTGGCTTTATGGCCGGAATGATGCGTAAGCTTTCCAACAACAGCGCCTGCGTATTCACCGGTAAAGGCCTCTCCTTCGGCGGCAGCCTGATCCGTCCGGAAGCAACCGGTTACGGTCTGATTTACTTCACCGAAGCCATGCTTAAGCGCCACGGTTTGGGCTTTGAAGGAGCTCGCGTAGCCGTTTCCGGCTCGGGTAACGTGGCGCAATACGCTATTGAGAAAGCAATGGAGCTCGGCGCGCGGGTGATTACGGCTTCCGACTCCAACGGCACCGTGGTTGACGAAGCTGGCTTCACCAAAGAAAAACTGGCTCGCCTGATCGATATTAAAGAGCGTTGCCACGGCCGTGTGGCAGATTACGCCCGCGAGTTTGGCCTGACCTACCTTGAAGGCAAGCAGCCATGGTCCGTACCGGTGGATATCGCTCTGCCGTGCGCCACACAGAACGAGCTGGATGTCGATGCTGCCCGCCAGCTGATTGCCAACGGCGTGAAGGCCGTCGCGGAAGGTGCCAACATGCCAACCACTATCGAGGCGACCGATCTGTTCCTCGAAGCGGGCGTGCTGTTCGCGCCGGGTAAAGCGGCTAACGCCGGCGGTGTCGCCACTTCTGGTCTGGAAATGGCGCAGAACGCTGCGCGCATGGGCTGGAAAGCGGAAAAAGTGGATGCACGTCTGCACCACATCATGCTGGATATCCACCATGCCTGCGTACAGTACGGCGGCGAAGCGAAGCAGACCAACTACGTGCGCGGCGCGAATATCGCCGGTTTCGTGAAGGTCGCTGACGCTATGCTGGCGCAGGGTGTGATTTAAGGCTGATATTTTTCTGAACCACATTCACTCAGGTTCGGATACTAAATGAGAAGACCCCGGTTTCCCGGGGTTTTTTATTGCGAGCTTTCCGCTGCAGGGCCGGAGGCGGTTTTTTTACCTTTAGCTTTGGCTCTGCCTTTCCCCTTGCTAACGCTTTTCTTGCCGTCGCCCGGTGCCACAATTCCACGGAAGCGGCGTACCGGCGTGCTGCGGGCCTGGTCAATAAGCTGGAACAGGGTACCGACCAGCGGCTGCATAAAGTCCTGATAGCGGCACTGTTTCTCGCTGATTTGCGTCAGAATCGACTCCCAGTGGGCGGTCATATCCGGACGCGTCGCCATTTCGGGCAGCGAATGGAAAAGCGCCTTCCCGGCGTCAGTAGAATGAATATAGCGCCCTTTCTTGGTTAAGAAACCACGTTTAAACAACAGTTCGATAATCCCGGCGCGGGTCGCCTCCGTACCGAGACCGTCCGTTGCCCGCAGGATCTTCTTCAGGTCTTTATCCTGCACAAAGCGGGCAATACCGGTCATCGCTGACAGCAGCGTCGCATCGGTAAAATGACGCGGCGGCTGGGTCTGACGCTCCACCACTTCGCCTTTTTCGCACAATAGCTCGTCATCTTTTGCCACCACCGGCAGCGGCATGCCATCGTTCTCTTCATCGCGCTCTTTATTGCCCAGCAGGGTTCGCCAGCCCGCTTCCGCCAGAAAACGCGCTTTGGCGACGAACTTACCATTAGCGATGTCAAGATCGATCTGACATTTGCGGAACACTGCATCCGGGCAGAACTGCATCAGATACTGGCGGGCAATCAGGCCGTAAATCTTTTCTTCGTTGTCGCTGAGCTTCACCTGCGAACTGCGTGCGGTCGGAATAATAGCGTGGTGGGCATCCACCTTTTTATCATCCCAGCAACGGTTGCGGATCTCCGGATCCACCATCGGCTGCGGCAGCAGATCCGCTGCGTGCACACTGATGGCGTTCAGCACCGCATGTCGTCCGGCAAAATGCTCCTCCGGCAGATAGCGGCTATCCGAACGCGGATAGGTAATCAGTTTATGGGTTTCATACAGCTTCTGGCAGATATCCAGCACGTTCTGTGCGCTAAAGCCGAAGCGCTTCGCGGCTTCAATCTGCAGCGCCGAGAGGGAGAACGGCAGCGGCGCTGGCTCAGAATCCCGCTTGTCGTTATAAGCAGTGACCGTCGCCGGCTGGCCCTCAATGCGCTTGACGACATGCTCGGCAAGAGAGCGATGCAGCAGCCGCCCCTCTTCATCCTGGTACGGTTCACAGGCTTCGCTGGGCACCCAGGTCGCCACAAAACGCTCATCCTTCGGGGTGACGATATGCGCCTTTACATCGAAGAAGTCTTTAGCGACGAAGTTTTCAATCTCTTCATCGCGGCGTACCACCAGGCCAAGCACCGGCGTTTGCACGCGCCCGACCGATAGCACCCCCTGATAACCCGCGTTACGTCCGAGGATGGTATACGCGCGAGTCATATTGATCCCGTATAGCCAGTCGGCGCGGGCGCGGGCCAGCGCCGAGACACACAGCGGGACAAATTCGCTGTTGGCGCGCAGGCGGTTAATCGCCCGCTCCACCGCCTGCGGGTTAAGATCGTTAATCAGGCAGCGCTGCACCTGCTGACGCTTTTCCGGCGCCAGTTGCAGGTAGTCAAGAACTTCATCCACCAGCAGTTGACCTTCTCTGTCCGGGTCACCCGCATGAATAACTTCCTGGGCATCGCCAAGCAAACGCTTAATCACGTTAAGCTGTTTGGTCACCGACGGCTTAGGCTGGAGCTGCCACTTTTCCGGTACGATGGGAAGGTCGAGCAGGTTCCAGCGCGCATAGCGCTCATCATAAACGTCGGGCTGGGCCTGCTCCAGCAGGTGGCCGATACACCAGGTGAC